>JAAFHO010000288.1 GCA_013297575.1 Chitinophagales bacterium | reverse complement strand
CGATGTGCATAATGCGCCTATTCCCGATGAGGATGAACAAGCACCGGACATGAAAAACCCGATTTCATCCTTTGCTTTTGATTTGTTGCATCGGGTCAATCAAATTACGCCCGTTACTACTACTTCCCTGATTTGTACGGCATTGTTGAGTAAATTTGCCCTCACCAAACGCGGTATCGAAAGCGATATTTCGGCGCTGATGCAATTGATCGAAAGTCATAAAAAAGATGCTTTAGTGGATCGGGGCCGACCAATAGGGGAGAGTGTTCAGGTAGCATTGCAATTGCTGACTAAGGCCAATATTTTCTTGCAACAAGGCGATAGTCTGAATGCAAAATATACCATTTACCGCGAAAATTACTTGCCTGCTACTTATTATGCCAATATGGCGGTACACCAGTTGTACCACCGCGCTTTTATAGAATTGGCTTTGGCAAAAATTGCAGATTTACCCGTGAAAGACCGTTTGTTGGCTTTTTGGAAGGAAATCATGTTCTTGCGCGATCTGTTCAAATTTGAGTTTTTTTATTCCAAAAAGCCACAATTTACAGATGAAATCGAAGCGGATTTGGCGTTTATTGACCCCCATTGGCAAAAAAATATCTTTGGTAAAAAGATAGACATCAGGGCATTATTGGAAGCACAAAAACTCTTGGTATCGCCAGTTTTATTGTTCAATTATGTAGAAGCCTATCGCGTGGTGGCGCAAGGATTGCAAGGTTGGGACACTACACAATCCATTGACGATCAAAAATTTATACAATTTTGTTTGTTCCTCGGTGAAGAGATGCATTGGCAGGGTCAAATCCGTAGAATTGAAGCGGTATCGAAGCCTTTTTTGCAAAATGGTATTCGTTTGGTCAATAACCTTAAACTCACGCCATCGCTGGATGATGCTAAATTACCCGAAATAGCTGCGTTTTTGGAGCAATTGGGCGATGTGGCCGAACGTATCAATTGGTTGCAGGGTATTACTATGTCGAGGCCGGTGGATTTATCGCCGAGTGTTCCGGTGGAGCGCGATATTGTGCCCGGTTCGATCACAGAAAGCATAACGAGCGAGATTATGGCGGGCGAATCTGGGGCGCATATCGGCGCGTTTTTTGATTTGGACAAAACATTGATCAAAAGTTTTTCGGCTAAAGATTTTTTCAAAACACGCATGTTAAGCGGCAAAGTAACCCCAAAGGAGTTGGTGGCGCAGTTTGCAGGCGTATTGTCTTATGCTACGGGCAACGGGAATTTTGCGAGTATGGCCGCTATTGGAGCAAAAGGCGTTACGGGTGTTAAAGAGCAAGTTTTTATAGATGTGGGCGAAGAAGTGTATCAAAAACATTTGGCACAATCCATTTACCCGGAAGCGCGCGCTTTGGTGGCTGCACATATCGCCAAAGGCCATACCGTGGCGATTGTTTCGGCGGCAACACCTTACCAAGTAGATCCAATTGCCCGCGATTTGGGTATTGATAAGGTGAAATGTACACGTATGGAGGTAAAAAAAGGCGTTTTTACGGGCAATATCATTGAACCCGCCTGTTGGGGCGAGGGGAAAGCGATTGCGGGGAATCAATTAGCCAATGAATACGATCTCGATCTCAACAAAAGTTATTTTTATACCGATAGTGCCGAGGATTTACCATTATTGGAAATTGTGGGGCATCCAACGCCACTCAACCCCGATGCCAAATTATCGGCATTGGCCTTTCAAAACGATTGGCCAGTATATCGTTTTCACGATGAGCAACCTTCACAAGTGACCAGTTTGGTGCGTACGGGTTTGGCTGCGGGTATGTTTGTTCCGGCGATTTTAGCAGGTGTTTCAAAAGGCGTGAGTACCATGTCGTGGCAAGATGGGGTAGAATCGATGATGGCTGGTTTGGGCGATTTTGGGACAGCCGTTGCGGGTATCAGTATTGCGGTAAAAGGCGAAGAACACTTATGGTCGCAGCGTCCGGCAGTATTTATCCTGAACCACCAAAGCAATGCGGATTTTTTGATTGCCGCCAAATTGATCCGAAAAGGCGCACGCGGAGTTGCCAAAAAAGAACTGCAAAAAATGCCTATTATTGGCCAAATGCTGATGGCTTCGGGGACTATTTTTTTGGATCGGACGGATAAGGACAAAGCCATTGAGGCGATGAAACCCGCCGTTGAAAGCCTAAAAACAGGCATGTCGGTCGTTATTTTCCCCGAAGGTACGCGCAGTTATGATTATACTTTGGGGCAATTTAAAAAAGGTGCGTTTCATTTGGCGATGCAAGCAGGTGTTCCGCTTGTTCCTATTATCCTTAAAAATGCCCACGATGCTATGCCGCGTGGTAGTAATATTTTTAAACCAACTATGGTAGAAGTGGTGGTATTGCCGCCTATTCCTACGAGTGATTGGAAATTGGAAGATTTGGACCAAAATATAGCCGATGTGAGGGCTTTGTTTTTGAAGGAACTTGGGCAATAATCACTGACCTTATACATTTTAACATGAAACAACTACGCGTTGCACTACTTGGCGGCGGTTCATGGGGTACTACTGTAGCCTCTTTGACTGCCCGTAACTGCCCGACCACCCTTTGGGCAAGGGATACCCAAACGGTAGATGATATCAATCACCACCATCGGAACGAAAAATACCTTGCTGGTGTAACGCTCCATGAATCCCTCCGCGCCTCTATTTCACTTCAAGAAGTAGTCGAAAATGCCGATGTGATTGTTATGGGAGTGCCTTCGCATAGTTTCAGGGGTGTATTAGAGGATGCAAAGCCATTTATTCGACCGTGGGTACCTATTGTGAGCCTAACAAAGGGGTTGGAACAGAGTACGCACTTACGGATGACCGAAGTGATTGCTGCTATGCTACCTGGGCATCCTGCTGGCGTGCTTACGGGGCCAAATTTAGCAATGGAAATCCTCAAAGGGCAAGCCGCGGCAGGTGTTATTGCGATGGTGGACGAAACCATTGCGCATTCGCTTCAAAATGTGTTTCGTTCGGGGCTTTTTCGCGTGTATATCAACCACGATGTAATTGGTTGCGAATTGGGTGGCGCATTGAAAAATGTGATTGCGATCGCCGCAGGCATGGGCGATGGCGCAGGAGCGGGCGACAATACCCGTTCGGCAGTGATTACGCGCGGATTGGCAGAATTGACCCGTTTAGGCGTGGCTATGGGTGGTCATCCGGCTACTTTTTCGGGTTTGGCAGGTATGGGCGATCTTATTGCGACGTGTATTAGTCCTTTAAGCCGCAACCGTTATGTGGGTATTCAATTGGGAAAAGGTCGATCTTTGGAGGATATTATCAGCGAAATGTCGATGGTGGCAGAAGGGGTCAAGACCACCAAAGTAGTGATCGAACTGGCACATAAACATGGTGTTGAAATGCCGATTGCGCAAGAGGTATATAAGGTATTGTACGAAGGTAGTACGGTGCAAGAGGCATTTCGGGGCTTGCTGGGTAGCAAGAGTGGAAAGGAAGCGGATCCTGGGTAGGTGTTTCGAGCACGCTCATCGTTTATAGATTAAGGGCCTAGTACAGGTCGTAAATAATCTTCTCTGCGATACCTACAATACAATTCTTAAGTATTTGATAATTAATGTTTTATTAAATTGGTAGTTTGGTTGCCTGCAACCAAGTTACTGATTTTCTGTGCGCCCCTGCAACCAAATTACCGTTTTTTGAAACGATTTTACCCGAGATCAACCCCCTCAGCCCCCCATCTTTGTCCTATTAATTATCATCGACGCAATGGAATTGTGAAAGTCAAATTTTTCAAATCCACCAATGCATCAAATCTAAAAATCTTTTAAAGAGGAGAGAAAAGCGGCATCATTTTCAAACTGCTCCAGTTTTTTTTAAAAAAAATAAAAATAATCGTTGAGAACTTTATCGTGGCCTCGTCTAATGAAGTAGTTCAATGATTTTCAGTTATCGTCTGATATGAAAGAACAAGTAAAAACGCATACAAACAACCATATTTTTTAAATAATTAAATGATCAATAATATGAAAAATTTCTTTTTTTTCGCAGCCATTATCCTTTTTTCTCAAACAGTATTGCTCGCACAAAAATCCACTACTTGGAAAGGTGGCACTCCTGGCAAGCCCAACGATTGGAACTGTGCCTCCAACTGGAGCGATGGGCGTGTTCCCAATGAATTTAGCGATGTGACCATTCCTAATCTATCCAGCGAAACCTACCCAGTCATCAAAAAAAACGTGGAAGAAATTAATGCACTATTTTTAATGTCGGCGACCTCTCTTCGCGTGGAGAAAAAAGGTGCACTAACTGTATCTGAACGGGTAGAAATTGCAGCAGGTGCTAAAATAGACAACCTAGGCAAACTTGACCTCCCTAATAATGAAATTACGACCAACCAAAACGCTTCGACGGTAATGCAGACAAAAAAATCCAACTAAGTACAGTTCAAACCTTTGCCTTATAATATTTTATCATAAAAATGCATAGAATGTATGACACCTAAAATTTTCACCACGATTTTACTTTGCCTTATCAGTATCTTATCTATTGCTGCGCAAGCACCATTACGTTCTACTCAAACAGGTCAAACAGCACTGTTGAATACAGTAAGCAGTATGCCCCCAAATACCATCTTAATCATTTTTGGAATAGTTCTTTTAATCTGTGCATTATCGATCTGTTATGCACTCAGGGTATTAATTAAAATTAGTAAATTACAAGTAATTTCTCGTACCAATTGATTCTAGTTTTGTGGCAAAAATATTTATCTATACAGTTTGGAAAAAGTACTTTAATTTGGGCCTAATTGAATGAGTATGAAGGAGTTTGACACACAGCCAATGCGACAGTAGTGTCCCACTTATTTATGTCTAGTTCAAAAAAACAGATCAATAATATTTATTTTATGCAGAAAAATTATAAAAATTGGCTTATTAAGGCTCCTTTGGGATTAGTTTTGATTGGTTTTGGTGCTTGTTTGATCGTCGAAGCTGGATTCTTAAAGCACTCGGGTGTGGCTACTTTCGACTGGGTAGTAGCAGGCACTACAGCACTCGTCGTATTCAACTCTGGGCTTTGTATCTTTGGAGATGCCATTCTCGCTAGGGTGCGCTATGAAATCGAAAAATCGAAGTAGTTATTTTAGTACATTGCATTCATTTGGACAAGCAATATTTGGCAATATGTGGACAAAAGGGGATGGGGGGACTTAAATTTCACGGAAATTTAAGTTCTAGTTTTGGAATTGTTTGTCTTTTTGGCAAAGGCGTAAGAAAAAGCACAATACCAAAGCCTTGCTCAAAAATGGGATGTCTAGGACTCCATGAAAATGATCCATGCTCGGTTAAATTAATGAAGTCTTAGACATCCGTTTGATTCAATAACACGCTCTTAGAGCATATCTTCTATTGGTTACTCACTTTTAATAATATCGCAGATGTAGTCTGATTTGTAATTTCATTGATAAATGTCGCAAAATATGAGCCTGCATTCAATTGCGATAAATCAATAGATGCAGAAATATTTTTGGAAGAATAAACGACCCTTCCCAAGATATCAGTAATCCTTACTTCATAGGTCTCTTGGCTTGGATTACTGATTTGAATCTTGTTTATAAATGGATTAGGGTAAACAGCAATCGCTTTTTCTTCCAAATTAAGGGTACTAACCATCTCTTGTACAATTAGATTTTCGTACCACCAAAACTCCCCATTAAACACAACTAGATCCTCATCATTATCGTTATCCAGATCACCGTTCAAGATAGTAAAACAAGGTGCTACGCCACCCACTTCTCTACCAGGCGCAAACTCAAGAGGCGTATTCGAGGTGTTTTTATACCAAGTGATATTACTGCTATTCGTTCCCAATACATAATCTTTTTTACCATCCCCATTAAAATCACCAGTTGCGATGCTTCTTATTACAGGCGAACTACTGAGATCTTGGCTTACAAAAGACAGTCCTCCTTGATTCAGAAGAACGACAGCGCTGAAGCTTTGTGTCGCTAGTATATCGTTTTTGCCATCATCATTCAAATCTTCTATGATTAGGTTTTCAATACTACTAAAACTGCTGGTGACGATTATAATTTCTTCAAAATTATCAGCTCCATTGTTTTTATAAATAGTAATTTGTTTGCCTGTAAACTGGTTATAACCTAGTGCAATATCCAAGTCGGAGTCATTATCCATATCTCCTACAGCAAACAAAGTCAGGGTAGATGTGCTGGTCAATAAAACCTTTTTGGTGAAATTTTGATTGCCATCATTGCGATAAAGATTAATCGTTCTGTTGGTGGAATTTATTCCAACAATATCCAAATCGGTATCATTGTCAAAATCCACTACTTTCAATTGGCGAGAGCCAGATACTCCCAAGGTATCAATTGTAAAATTAGCTGCACCATCGTTGACCAACATAAATAGTTCGAGGCTGGTGTTATTTTTGGAAATGACAATATCAAGATCATTATCTCCATCAAAATCGCCTACACTCGGTCTGCCAGTGACATTCAGGGCTAAATTTAGGTTTTTGGACGTAAAGGAAATAGGAGTAGAGGCGTTATTAATTTGGAGTACAGCACTATTTGACGGAGAACCGTAATTGATTCCAAAAACATCCACTAAACTGTCACCATTAAAATCAGCCAAGATAGGGCTATCAAAAGAAAGATTTTGATAAGGACTAATTGCAAAATCCTGTGCACTTGCTTGCAGGATTGTAAAAAGAAAAAGAAAGAGAAAATTAAATTTCATGTTTAAAATTGTTGTGAAAAATGATTTGTGTTAATTTTTAAAATAATATTTAAATCTACTTTTAGATTAGATTGTTCTTCTTTGAAACCTACAAGTGTATTTGATACTATAAGAAAATAGTGTTTTAGTAGTAGTAGTAATATGGGACAAAGGTATAACGTTTGGGCTGATATAAAAACTAATAAGTTAAAATAGATGTAAATGAAATTATTTAAAGAAATGTATAAAATAAAATCAATGCTTAATGCCTTGAAAAGTAATTTATTGTAGATTTAATTTTAAAAAAAATATACTTTTAAAAAATAAAGTATATTTATGTTCAATATCCTAATTCGCCATTCACTAAAACGAACTCAACCATGTAACGAAGATCATTTTTAAAATACCGCTCTCCGCTATCGCCCTTTATCGGAGACAATACTTTTCAAATGCCTGGCGTACAACATATACTTTCACGATGAAATCTACTGGATCGGTGCTTCTGATGGTGTCGTCGTTGACTAA
>JAAFHO010000287.1 GCA_013297575.1 Chitinophagales bacterium | reverse complement strand
AACCAAAAGATTTTACAATGCTAACCAACGAAATTTCAAAGTTGGCTCAAAGGGGGGTAGTGCTAAATTGTCGGGGTGACAAAAAAGTCGCCCCGACAATAGGCCAATTTAGTTGTTGGGTCACTTGAGGATGGTGCTACAATGAAATTACCTACTTAATCACAAATTTTAAGGTTTCAGTACTTTCCTTGGCTTGTTTCGCTCCGGGATATTTATACATTATTTGAGAAAAAATTATTTCATCACCCACTTCTATCGACTTCACCCAAGTCAATATATTTCCAGAAAAGCGTGCGCCAATATTATGACCTTCCAGTATTTTTCCTGACTCCTTTTGGAGATACACCTGAAAGTCCTGTATCTCTAAACGTGCATCAAATCCTCCCTCCATGACTATACAGGCAAGACCTTTTTGTTCACTGAAAACTTTCTTATCTATTTGGCAACTACGATATCTTGCACCTAATAAGATTTCTGTCGCTAGTTCCCTAATGCTATACTGCCGCTTGGCTAATGGCTCATTGTTGCATCGGTCGGTTAAAGTTAGTACCGCTTTATTAGTGTCGAGTAAAACGCGCCAAGAATAACGGCCATTGCGCTCTTTTTTTATGTTACCAGTACTTACTGCTACTGAAATACAAGAATCCGGCAAATCATCTACCGCAATTGTTATAGGATTATCAATACCAGCAAGCAGTACTTGAATTTTCTCTAATTCAACAGCAGCCTGCCCCTTGAGAAAAGTGGATAAAAAAAAGAAAAAAAGGAGTAAAGAGGTTTTGTTTTGCATGGAAAATTCATTTTAAGTCAAAATTTTAAAACTAAACATTTCTCCTAATATTGTGTTCTTATTGCAATAAATTAACGGAGTTACTACGATTTTCTCCATATCAATATTCAACAAATGACTGAAATTGCAACATTAGGCGGCGGCTGTTTTTGGTGCGTCGAAGCGTTTTTCCAAGATTTGAAAGGTGTTTTACGCGTAGAAAGCGGCTATTCTGGCGGTAAGGAGGAAAATCCTACGTATAAAGAAATTTGTTCGGGCTTAACGGGGCATGCGGAAGTGATACAAGTACATTACGATCCGTCCATTATTGATTATGCTGATATACTGGAAATTTTCTTTACCGTGCATGATCCAACCACATTAAATCGGCAGGGAAACGACACAGGACCACAGTACCGTTCAGTGATTTATTTCCATACGACTGAACAAGAGATGATAGCCAATGCGGCTAAAGTAGCGGCTCAAGATATTTGGGATGATCCAATTGTGACTGAAATCACTGCTTTTGATCGGTTCTATGTAGCCGAGCAATACCATCAAAATTATTTTAAAGATAATCCTTTCCAGCCTTACTGCTCGATTGTTATTTCACCTAAAGTTCGTAAATTCCGCCAAAAATTTGCGGATCGAATGAAATAAACTATACCTTTGCGACATGAATGACTTAGAAAAAAAGGATTTGTACGACCGCGTAGAGCAAGCATTGGAAACAGTGCGGCCTCATTTGCATGTAGATGGCGGCGATGTTGAAATTGTTGAAGTGACAGATGATTTGCGTGTATTAATCCGCTGGGTAGGCATGTGCGAGTCTTGCTCTATGTCTGCAATGACACTTCGAGCGGGGCTTTATGAAGCGATAAAAAGTAAAATTCCAGAAATTGTTGCTGTAGAAGCGGTGAATGGAATGGCTTTTGTGGCTTAGTTTAAGTTATTGTTTTACTTTTCCTGACTACTTTTCGATTCCCCTGTATTACCTTTGCGGCATTATGATTGAATTGCTTTCAGAAGCCCTTAACTTTATTCGTCACCTCGACGAACACCTCCAGAATTTGGTAACGGAGTACGAAACATTTACCTACGTTATCTTAGCATTGATTATTTTTTGCGAGACAGGTTTGGTCATTACGCCATTTTTACCTGGTGATTCCCTTTTGTTTGCCGCTGGTGCAGTTGCGGCGATCAGTACAACCTTAAATGTTTGGCTATTGATTCCTATTTTGATTGCAGCCGCCATACTAGGCGATAATGTCAATTACTTTTTTGGGAGGTTTTTAGGGAAAAAAGTATTTACCCGAGATTATTGGTTCTTAAAACGCGAATATATCACTCGTACTGAGGAATTTTACGAAAAATATGGTGGACGTACGTTAATTATGGCTCGTTTTGTGCCTATTGTGCGCACTTTTGCTCCATTTGTAGCAGGGGTAGGCGATATGACTTACCGCCGATTTATCGGATTTTGTATTGCTGGTGGTATCCTTTGGGTAACGAGTATGACCTTAGCGGGTTACTTTTTTGGTCAATTGCCGATCATTAAAAATAATTTTGAAATTGTAGTTTTGGGTATCATAGGTGTTTCTGTATTACCTATGGTATTTGAAGTTGTGCGTGGCAGAATGAAAAAATAAGGAACGAAAAAACAACAATTTAGCCCTTTTAGGTAGATTTGGTGTTGTTTTTTCGTTTCTGATTACTCTTCGCGCAAAAACGCTGGCACCCTCACTGCCCTTGAAGCAGGTGCCAATGACGCAATAATTCCAATAATAATAACTGTAACGGTAACAGGAATAAAATCTAACCAACGCATAGCGATAGGGTAACTATTCACCAAAAAACCTTGTGGAATTGTCACTAATCCAAATGATTTTTGGGCGGCATACAATCCAATCGCCAAAATATAGCCTAGAATCATACCAAATGCAGTCATAAATACACCTTCCATCAAAAATATACGGTGAACTGTTTTATTGGTAGCGCCCATAGTTTTGAGTATCGAAATATCTTTCTGTTTGTCTAAAACGATCATCCAAAGCGCACCAATCATATTAAAAGCCATCAATAAAAGCATTAAACTGGTAATGGCAAAGCCCATCCATTTTTCCAATTGCATTACTTTAAAGAAGGCTTCGTTTTGTTCGTTGCGGGTTTTTATGGTATAACCTTCCCCCATAATACCGATTAGTTCAGATTTTACTTTTTGCACATTAGCATCTTTGGTACAACGTATCTCCAATGCAGAAACAGATGTGGAGTCGGCTTCTAATAATTCCCTGACAAAATTAATATTGGTCAGAATGTATTGATAATCAAAGTCTTGTTGAATGGCAAAAGTACCAATTGGATATGCAGAACGAGATTTAAATGGCTGACTTAATACACCTGCCTCCTTTGCAGGCATATAAATATTAAGCGAAGCAAGTCCGTTTTCTACTTGAATATTGAGTTTATTGCGGAGTCCTGCACCTACTACTAATTCATTTCGGTCGTCGATAGATAAACGATATTGACCTTCTCGAACCGTCGAGTCGATATCATTAACTCGGGCAAATGAAGCATCCACCCCTTTGAGTGTGCCAAAATCCTGGGCACCTTCGTATTCAAAAAAAGCAATTTCCTCTAGGGTTTCACTCACCACGGATACACCTTTTATATTTTTGATGTTGACCAATACAAGGCTATCTGCATTGAAAGTTTTACCTTTTGTCGCAGTTATTTTCAATTCAGGGTTAAAATAACCAAAAAGACCACCTAATAGGTCTTCAAAACCATTAAAAACGGATAAAACAAGGATCAGAGCAGCAGTGCCAATGGCAATACCACCAATCGAAATGCCTGTAATGATATTGATCGCATTCGTGGAGCGTTTGGCAAATAAATAACGCCGCGCAAAAAGTAAGGGTAATTTCACCGTGCAAAAGTACGGAGGAATGATCTATGAAGTTTGAAAAAAGCCAATTGATTTCTGAAATTTGATAAGTGATGCTCTTACGTTGCTAAATAGGCTAACGTTAAAAGCAGACTATATCCTATATACAAACGCCAATTTAACCACTTATCAGGAGGTATGCCCATGTTGCGCCACAAATATCCTGCTAAAACCAGTTTCTCGAACCAAAAAGAAACCACCACCGACCAACCAACCCCTGCTAAACCCCACCAGTGTAGCATCAGAAAACCGGTAATTATCTTTACCCCTAACTCTCCAATACCTGTCCAAAAAATCACCTTGGATTGTCCTATGCCAATCAGTATCGAATTGGGAAGTAAAACACGGCTGAGTGTAACGAGTAAATAAATTTGAAAAAGCGGAGCAGCCTCTATAAAAGCGTGGCTAAATACAATAGGAAATAGGGTAGGGGTGAGTAACATTAATAATATAGACGGCGGCATTACAGCGTGTAATAATCTAGTGCTGCGTTGTTTTAAGGTGGATATACCTAACACTTGGTCGGCGGCAATATCTGGTACAGTCGCCGTTCCCAATGCCGTCGATAGTGCCGATGCCCATGGGAATTCCCGCGATCCGTACCTGAAAATGGCAAAAATAACAGGATTGGCGAACCAATTTCCTACCAACCAGCCGTCGAAAAGACCGATTAAATTACCTGTAAATGAATTAAGTGCCAACGGCGTAGAAGCCACCAAATATGTTTTTGTAGTTTGGTTGGGTAGGGCAGGGGTAGTATATTTTTTAATAGTAATAAAAGCCCATGTTAGTTTAAGCAAAGCCAATACGCAAAGGCATTGAAGTCCGCCAATGAGTCCCCATCCCAATAATGCAGGTACCGATATTGCCAGCATTTGTCCACCAAACCCGAGTATACCCCAAACTACGATTGATTGGGGTTTGTTGTGTAATAAATAAACAATTTCGACGGGTAATGTGCCAATATTGAGCAATAAATACAAGGAAAACCAATAAAATCCGGGTAATTCAGTTAGCCCTGTTATAGCGGGAATAAGCCAATGGTTGCCACCAATTAAAATTAAAAAAAAAGACAAGCCAATTGCACCAAAAACTATAAACACTTGAAATAAAAATTGTTTTCGTTGGTCGGTTTCGAGTGGCATATAAACAGGCGAAATGCCTTGCAATAGCCCATTTACTCCAGTAAAAAGCACCAAAGTACCAAGGAAAAGCAGTGCTTCCCACGTTCCAATTTCAGCAGTACTGAGCATGCTTTTAGCCAGCACCACACCTGTAAGTACGCCTGCACCCGCTCGCATGAGCTGGTACAATTGCATGGCCTTTGTTGTGGTTAAATGCATGAAATAGTGCGTTTTACAATTGCGCTTGATAGCCGTTATCGCTCATAAATTGACTCTTTACTAGGCCGAAAATACCGCTCTGGCAACTTGTCTAACGAATAGTTTTTAAATGTACCCAAAAACAAATCTTTTTGATGCGATAAACTATCTATTTTGGGATTAAATTCTCCTGTTTGGAACACCAGCCTAGTGCTATCTGGCCCTTTCAATGAGGTAAGTAATAAGGTTTCATAAGGGATGCCCCAGGTGAAATGCAAAATGCCTTTTGGCAGGGATTGTTCTGGAATAATGTATTTTGATCGTTTGTTATCGCTCATAAATTGTTCTAACCAAGATAACCGAGCAGACCATTGTTGTCGCGCCTGTGCAATATGACCCAGCCGCAATAGAATAATGAAAAATAGACCAGCAAAGACAAATTTAGGTGGCATCTTCCATTGCTCAAAAGTAAAAACTATGGGCAAGATCACCATAAACGCAAGTGGTAAATATAGGTTTTCCAGATAAAATTGGTTGTCGCCGGCATGGAATGGAATATTGACTAATAGGACGTATCCAAGTGGGAAAAACACTACCCAAAGTGCTAATAACCAATGCTTTAGGTAGCACATAGCACCAATGCTTAATAAGTAAAATATAGGCAATAAATAATAGTCCTTCTTTATCCACGCCCAAAAATCGTGGTTGCTCGGAATATCCAGCCAATTGGGCCAAAGTTCTTTGAACGCATTGGCACGCGATAATGACATAGCGTCGTACCAATCTAAGGGCAGTAATTTGAATTTAATAAAAAACAGCACGCCAAAAAGCGCAAGTCCAGTTGCCCAAAGTTGGCGTTTTTCAGGTATTGATTGATAAAAAAACAACCAAACACAACAAAAGACCATGGCGTATAAGACCATTGGGTGGAAATAAAACGCTGTAATTAGGCCGAAAATGAATAAAGGCCATTGCCACCATCTTATGGTTTTAACGGATGTTTGGGTGTCCATCCAAGCCAGCAATGCCATCAAAAATGCGAGACCTTGTGGGGCTTCAGACAACCAATAAAAGGTATGGGTCGTCATCAACACTGAAAAAAGTACAATAGCCAAACCCCATCGCCATTGACGCAGCACTACCATCACCCATAAAAACAAGAAAAAATAATACAAAACATGCCCTAAAGAATAACTTAATAATACGCTCTTTAAGGGAAAGTGCATCATTTGGGCTAACCACGGATAAACCTGTGTTCCCGCAGCACCAAATCGTCCACTTTGCACTTGTAATGCACCAGTTCGCAGGATATGAAACGACTGAAACGCCATATCGCTGAATAGCATACGCTCGCGGTACCATAATGCTGCAAAAATAAATAATACAACATAGGTAAATATACCTGACAATAATGTGAAGCGATATGGCGTTTTCATGCCCGCTTACTGAACTGGGGTAACACCATCAACGATATACTTGGTCTCTCCTTGCCATACAAACGGATTGACCAGTTCGCGGTAGTGGCAAGAAACATTTTTGCCTTCGTACTTTTGTAGTTGTTGATATACCTCTTCGTTTTTAGCAGAAAAGTCCCAAACACTTTGTGTACTCATTTGAATAGAGCCACCTAAGTGCAATTGGCCTTCATAAGTCTTGAAAACGATGCCTTTTTTAGAGATTTTAAACAAAAGCCCTGAGCGATTGCCGTCACTTACGGTGTAAGTGCGGGCAAAATAATAACCAGCAGCAGAAACAATGCCCAGTATCAGTGCTATCCAAGCAAAACGGCGAAATACTACTTTTGCCTTTACTTTGGCAGCGTCGAGTTGTGTATTGATGTTTGACATAAAATATAATTTGTTTTGATGCACAAAAGTACGTCTCCAATCGGGATTTGAATACCTTTGTGCCAAGGAATTACAAACATGAGCAAAATAAAAATACTTTGGGCCGACGATGAGATCGACCTCCTTAAACCACACGTAATGTTTTTGACCGCTAAAGGGTACGAAGTCATTACTGCCTCCAATGGCCACGATGCCATTGAATTATTTGATGAGCACTCGGATATTGATGTCGTTTTTTTGGACGAGTCTATGCCTGGGTTAACGGGATTGGAGGTACTGCCACTCATTAAAGAGCGGAATACGTCTGTTCCAGTAGTGATGATTACCAAAAATGAAGCAGAGCAAGTGATGGAAGA
>JAAFHO010000286.1 GCA_013297575.1 Chitinophagales bacterium | reverse complement strand
AGGATTTGGGGCTTTTGGTGGTGGATGAAGAACAAAAATTTGGGGTAGTAGCCAAGGAAAAACTACGCACCTTACAAGTCAATGTAGATACCCTCACGCTCACCGCCACGCCCATTCCACGTACGCTCCAGTTTTCGCTCATGGCTGCCCGCGATATGAGCATATTGCGCACGCCGCCGCCCAATCGGCAGTCGATACACACAGAAATACGTATTTTTAACGAAGACCTGATCCGCGACGCGATTTATTACGAAATTCACCGTGGCGGACAAGTATTTTTTGTACACAACCGCGTCACGGAACTACCAAAAATGGTAGAATTGATCCGTCGTATCTGCCCCGATATTGATATTATAGCCGCACATGGGCAAATGACTCCCGACGCATTGGAGCAAACCTTGGTCGATTTTATCGAACGCCGCCACGATGTACTCGTTTGTACCAATATCATCGAAACGGGTCTTGATATTCCCAATGCCAATACGATTATCATCAACCGTGCGGATATGTTTGGCCTTTCCGACCTCCACCAATTACGTGGTCGTGTGGGCCGTTCCAATACAAAAGCCTTTTGTTATTTATTTGCGCCGCCCAATTCGGTGCTCACGCCCGAAGCGCGCAAACGCCTCCAAACCATCGAGGATTTTAGCGAACTGGGCGATGGTTTCCAAGTGGCCATGCGGGATATGGATATTCGCGGCGCGGGTAATTTATTGGGTGGCGAACAAAGCGGCTTTATCGCCGATATTGGTTACGAAACTTACCAAAAAATCCTAGACGAGGCGATATTGGAATTGAAAGAGACCGATTTTAAGGATTTATTCAAGGAAGAACTGGCCAAAAAGCGGGAATTTGTCCGCGATGTGACGATAGAAACGGATTTGGAAATGCGTATTCCAGAACAATATGTCACCAATACGCAAGAGCGGTTGTCGCTTTATACCCAATTGAACGATATTAAGGACGAGGCGGGTATTGAGCAATTTAAGGAGATGTTGATCGACCGTTTTGGCAAATTACCGCTACCGATCAATACCCTTTTTGATGCGCTTCGACTACAATGGTTGTGTAAGCAAATTGGATTTGAGCGGCTTGTCCTCAAAGGCGGCAAACTGCGCTGTTATTTTTTATCAAAACCACAATCGCCCTATTACCAAACCGACGATTTTGGGCGTATCCTAAAATTTATAGAAATGTACGGGCGAAAAATGGCTATTTCCATCAAACAAACCAACAAAGAATTTATTTTTATACAAGAGGAAATTCGGGGTATCAAACAGACCAAAGGGACATTGGAGCAGTTGGCTTTGGCGGCTAATGGGTAAGGAGGTATTCCGATTTGTTTAATCCGTACCAATTGGTTAACGCCCCGTTGTATTCAAACGTCTCTATAAATTTTAAACCAATATTGGTCAGTATTTTATTGGATGCGGCATTACCCACATGAGCCGCGGCGAATATTTCGTTGATATTCAATTGATTAAAGCCGTATTCTAAAGATACTTTTGCGGCTTCGGAGGCAATGCCTTTGCCCCAATACTTTCGTAATAAGCGATAACCGATGTCGTAATAATTAAAATTTGTCCTGAGGTTTTGCTCGTATTTCAGTCCTGCCCAACCGACAAATTCATTGGAAGCCTTATCAATAATTGCCCAACGCCCAATGCCATTTTCTTTATATTGTTTCCGAACATGTTGAATGGTGGCAAGGGCGGCATCCATACTTGCAATGGGGTTATTTCCGAGATATTTATGTACTTCTGGGTCGGAATCCAGTGCATACATCCCGTCCACATCGGTTTCAAGGAGCTCTCGGAGTATGAATTTTTCTGTTTCTATGAATATTTTCATGTATAGGTGTGTGAATGGTGGTGGTAATTCAAAAAAGATGGTTGTTGGGGCAAAAATAGGAAAGGTTTGGGAGGCGTTTTGTCTTTCTTGGTAATAAATTTGAATAACTGAAAAAAAATGTGGTAGATAAACTAGATATATTATGGATAGTTTTATAATTTTGTGGCGGAACTGGAGGAGTCTGGGAATCCATCTACAACCCCAATTTTAATTATGGCGAATTCGACATAATTAAAAGTCAAGCAGGTCTGAATAGTTAATTACATAAATGAAGTCATTGGTACAAAATTCAACGATTCAGCAATTAAAATAAAATGCTCAAACCGAATATCAAAAGTAAAGTAGATGCCCAATGGAAGAAGTACCCAAATAGATGAGATGTCAAATAGAGCCGCTCAAACGAAAAGTTTATTACGGGAGCATAACCACCAAGTTTAACAGAAATACACACAAAAACAATGCTATATGATTAAATTACACGAAAAAGAGACCTATAGTCAATATCAAATTTTAGAGTTGGAGCATTGGGGCACTTATTTAAAGGAAAATACTGCAATTTTAACAGAAAAATTCAAAAAAATTATTGAAAAATATAACTTCGAGAATTTAAAGAATCTTGAAGGCGAAGAGAAAGATATAATTCGGTTTGAATTGTTTCATGGAAGCGGCAGCCTTGATTTTACCTTTTCTGCATATACTGAGACAAATGAATTGAGTGGCTTTTTTAAAGAACTATATCTTTTCCCTGAATATATTCCTAGAGAGCCTTATTGCAATTTCGAATACCCAGAAAATTTAGATGTCTATTGGGAGAGATATAAAGATTATAAATTTTATGACGAACAACGAAATATACTATTTACATGGCTAATTGAAATTTGGCATAAATGTGGTGGTCATAGATGTGGTGTTTTATGCGGAACTTTTGAGAATAATGCTGCTAAAGTTTTTAATCTAACTCAAATGCATTGGCAAAATTATATTGAAAAGGAGATAGAGCCTCAAAAAGGAGTAAGGGTAGATTATCCATTAAGTAGAGATTTAACAATTCAAGAAATACATTCAAGGGTTTTAATAGATGAGTATAATAAAAATACATACTTATGGCGGTATTACGAAAAAAATGATGAATTTGCAGAAATTGGGCTTTTTAGAAACTATATTGTGCGAAGAAGTGGTGGAATTAAAAACTTTGATGAAGTTCCATTTTCTACACAAATAATTAAAAATGATTATTACGATTTTGGATCTATTCCAAGGGAACAAATATCAAACTTTTGTGACGATATGGTGAACAATGGATATTTTGAAAAGAATAGACCCTCCGAATATCCCAAAATGATAGATGAAAATCTCGATTGGCTTATAAGTTATAGTAAATTTATTACAAAAGACGAAGTCATAAACTTTCAAAAGAAAGAGAAGGTAGTTATTCCATTTGAGTATTTAAGGTTTTTAATATTAAACGAGGGCGTTAACTTGGGAAATATGGTCTTCAGGAAAGATAAAAATACAAGTATAAATATAGCGATGTTTTATTCTTTTAAAGAAATGATGCAAGAACGACAAAGTCAAATCGAAAAAGGAATGATTTCGTTAGATTATTTAGCAATTGCTGAGGATTATTCAAAGAATTTGATATTAATTAGAATAGGAGAAAGTAAATCTAGTATGTATTTTTGGAAAAAAAATACAAATGAATTAGAAAAAATAAGTGATGATTTCGATTTTTTTATTGACAATTTACATAAAAAATATGACTTTCATCCCAAATTATATCATATAGAAAAGGGCAATGTTTTTATGATAAGGAAGTGGATAACAGAAGGTTGGGATGTAAATGAAAAAATCAGCAATAGTTCTGCGGCGATTGATTTAAGTACAAATGATGAAATGACTGAATTACTATTGCAACATGGCGCAGATACTTCACAACTAAAGATCAAACCACTATATAGAATAAAGCCAAAATATCTTCAAATACTTGTAAACTACGGGGTCGATATTAATTTGAAATTGAGTTATCATGAAAAAGTAGAATTATTAAAAAATGATGATTTTAAAAAATTTCACACATTAATTCAAATAAAATAAAACAACATCAACATGGCAGCATACTACCACATCCTCGTCCCTTTTGAAGTATCCATACAAGACAGTCCCGAACTCGAAAAACAGTTTGTTGGCATTTATGGCGATGATTTTATATGGAAAAGCGACAAACATATTGAACGTTTTAGTCCCGAACTACCCAATGGCAAAAGATTGGACTGGTCGTACGATGAAAAAACATACCTCTTACCGGAAGAGATTGTCCGAAATGAATTTGTAGCGTTCACCCGCGTTCTATTTGAAGAATGGCGCAACTTGTATGAATTAAAATTTAAAGGTAAATTTTACGCTACACAGATGAACATCCAAGACCTAGAGTTACAAATTGCTCAAGTTCAGTCATTGCTGGAGCGTTATCCTTTGGCAAGCGATGAGTTGGAGGAATCTTTAACGGACTTGCACGACAACTATTATTTTGGTATCGAGGGTATCTCTCCACAATTTGTTTATCAGGGTTATCCGATAAAGACGGACAAGCATACCTCCTTATTGGCACTTGATTTCCTACATTCCTACGAAAAAATGGGCGTTTATCCAGACGAATATGCCGCGATGTTCATGTTAGTAGATCGTATCAAGGAAAAATATGACCAGCAATTTGTTCTGGCAAAATATCTATTTATTGCGGGTTATTGAATTTTTACTTAAAAAAACAATTACTTTTGTAGCATGAAAAAAACACTCACTCTCTGCTTCGCCCTCATCGCTGTTATCTTACAAGCGCAAACCTTTTATTTCGGCTCCGATCTTTCATACGCCAACGAAATGGATGATTGTGGTGTGATTTATAAAGAAAACAATGCACCCAAGGATGTGTATCAAATTTTTGCTGACCACGGTACCAATATCGTGCGGCTTCGGTTATGGCATACGCCAAGTTGGTACGATAATTTGAACAGTGGTAAGCGGTATTCTAATTATACCGATGTATGCCGTAGTATCATGCGGGCCAAAGCGGCAGGCATGAGCGTACTCCTCGATTTTCACCTGTCGGATACATGGGCCGATCCTGCTCACCAGATTGTACCCTCAGCCTGGGCCAATGTGGTGAATAACCTCCCCGTTTTGCAAGATTCCTTATATAATTACATCTATGCAACGCTCGATGACCTCAATACGAAAGGTTTATTGCCCGAAATGGTACAAATTGGGAACGAAACCAATCGCGGTATTTTGCAATCGGAACAACAAAATAATGCTGGCTGGCAACTCAATTGGGCGCGGAATAGTGCTTTGTTTAAAAAAGCCATTCAGGCCGTGCGCGATATAGAAACCGCCACCAATAAAGACATAAAAGTAGCCCTACATATCGCCGGTCCTGCCGATGCGGGATGGCTTATGGATGGTTTTTGGAACAATGGTGTAAAGGATTTTGATATCATTGGCCTATCTTACTACTGGGCTTGGCACAAACCAACAACAATGGCACAAACGGGCGATATTATTGCTGGACTCAAAACAAAATACCCGGGCAAACAAGTGCTTATCCTGGAAACAGGCTATATCTGGACAACGCAAAGCAACGATAACGCCAATAATATCATTAGCGATTTTGATCCAGCGTACCCACCATCACCCGCCAATCAGAAAAAATGGCTCACCGATTTTACGCAAGAGGTCATCAATAGCGGTGGTTTGGGTGTGATGTATTGGGAACCGGCGTGGGTATCTTCCACCTGCTCTACGCAATGGGGACAAGGTTCGCACCAAGAACATGCTGCATTTTTTGATTTTAATAGTAATATGTTGCCGGAAGGCGGAATGCTTTGGCCGGAATTTAATTATCAAAACCTGCCATCAAGTACAAGTATGCCAAACGATGCGGATGGTTCGTCGATCATTATAACTTCCAGTCCGATTCAAGGCGCAAATTTGATCGTTGTTACGGCCAAGGGCGCTACTTTAACGGATAGTAATTTATCGCTTTTTGACCAAAATGGTCGATTGGTAGCGCATACAACTTCTAATACAGATGGTCGGTTTGAATGGTCTGTTGCGGTAAAAATGAGTGGTATTTATTTTTTATCGCTGCAAAACAAGGAAAAAAGTATCGTTCGGCAACTATGGTTGAAATAGTTGCAACACAGCAGCACCCTTTTTTCTTTTGAAAAAAATATATACACTTGCAAATTTCAAAAAGTTGAAATCTCGTGCAATAATGCTTACTTCTTACTTTTTTTAGCGAAAAAAAGTAAGCAAAAAACGCTTCGGCTGACGAAAAATGCGGTGCTTTTGCTTCCTCGCTACGGCGGCGCCAAAAAAAACTCGCCGCATATTTGAGCGGGGACGGTGTCCCGTAAATTTCGTTTGGCTCAAACACTTTTTGGCTTCATCCGCCTCCACTCAAGCAAAACCTGCATTTTTCTAAGGCCGGTCTTGCCACACTTTGGGCACTGTACTTTGTTTCAATTGTCAAAGTAAATTACCAAAAATAAAAGTGTACGGTTGTAAGATAGTTGCAACATTTTAAATCTTTAGTAGTCATTTAGAAATAAGATTTAAATAGAGGAATTATGTATTGCTCTGTATGCGTTTGCATGATGGAAAACGTTCCTCGTGCAACAAAATGACTTAATTTATCACCATAGCTATGAATATACAAATCAACTCAAAAATGAATAAACTACTTATCTGCATGGCACTCCTCTTTGGGTGCTGCGCCCTCCAAGCCCAAGACCTCAAGCGCATTACCATAAAAGGGCTGGTAATGGATACTTCGGGTGCGGATATGCCCTTTGCAACCATCATGCTCCTCAATCCTTCGGATTCTAATTTGGTCAATTTTACCCGCAGCGACGATAAAGGTGGATTTGTCTTTAAAAACGTCAAAAACAGTGCTTATTTGCTCAAAGTTTCCTATGTAGGTTATATTCCTCTCCAAAAATACTTGCCCGCTTCTACCACAGAAACCAATGACGTTGGTACGGTATTCGTCAAGGCGATTAGTACAGAACTCAATGAAGTGGTCATTAAAGCAGCGCGTTCAACACTCACTTTCCGCGGCGATACCATTGAGTACGATGCCGCTTCTTTTAAGGTACCACCCGGCTCTACCGTGGAAGATTTGCTGCGGCGGCTGCCCGGTATTGAAGTGGATGCCGATGGCAATATTAAAGCACAAGGAAAAGATGTACAACGATTGTACGTGGATGGAAAAACGTTTTTTGGCGACGACCCGAAAGCCGCTACAAAAAACTTAGGCGCCGAAACTATTTCCAAAGTACAGGTATATAACGAAAAATCAGAGCAAACCCAACTCACAGGCGTGGACGATGGTAA
>JAAFHO010000289.1 GCA_013297575.1 Chitinophagales bacterium | reverse complement strand
GGTGCGCCATTGCAGCCTCGGTCGTCTAATTTGGCAGGGTCGCAGATAACGCAGAGATCGGGTTGAACTACTGTTTTCACTTCTATGTCGTTGCGCATTCTAGTGAGGCGAACATCGAAAGGAGCAGCGAATGCCTGACAAGGAGTTTGCCCCAATGCATTAGCTAATAGCCCGGAAAAGCGGAAAGATATACGCTGATGTTTCATGGACGGCGCAGCCATCTGCCGGATTTTGCCACGCAAGAGCTCTACCCGCTCTGTAAACTGCCAGAGCAGATAATCAGCGTAGGTATAGGTACCATTAGGATCTAATTGATCGAGCGAAGTAATAACCATACGTCAAAATTTGATATTTTTCCTGCAAAGATACGTGGTTTGATAGAAGATAATCCAATTTAGTTCAAAATGGACCTTAAACGATTGTCAATATACCGAGTATATATACTTCAACGCTGTTGGTTTTGTGCATAAAAATGGTATGGCGCTACCATAAATCTATGCACAAAACCTAACAACGCTCGATATAAATATAGGACACTAGGTTGACGAAAGAGACGCCCCTTGATGTTTTGTAAACGTTCGCAGGCAACCCATTATGTGTATAAACTAAAAATACTTATATTGTACGACTTACACATTATATCCGTTGTGCTTCCACTACTGCAAAGGCCACCATATTTACAATTTCGCGGACAGTACTACCTAATTGTAATACGTGTACGGGCTTGCGGATTCCCAACAAAATTGGGCCAATATAGTCGATATCGCCCGTTTCTTTCATCAAGTTATAGGCAATATTAGAAGCCGAAAGGTTAGGGAATATCAGGGTATTTGCGGGTTCGCCCGATAATTTAGAGAATGGGTAATTTTGTGCAACCAAGTCCATATTAAAGGCCAAATGCGCCTGCATTTCCCCTTCTACGATCCAATCTGGGTATTTTTGTTGCAAAATTTGCGTTACTGCGCGCATTTTTAACGCATCTTCGCCTTTGGCACTTCCAAAACTGGAATAGGTGGCTAAGGCAATACGCGGCTTAATATTGAATTGCTCTACCGCTTTGGCGGTGAGTTCTGTAATTTCCACCAATTCGTCCACCGTTGGGTTGACATTCACGGTGGTATCGGCAAAAAACAAAGGGCCTTTTTTGGTTTGAAGGATATACATACCTGCCACACGATGGTTGCCATCTTGTTGACCGATAATTTCAAGCCCTGGCCGAATGGTATCTGGATAACTGCGCGTTAAACCGGAAATGAGCGCATCGGCATCGCCGGTATCAACCATCATTGCGCCGAAATAATTGCGTTTTTTGATCATTTTTAAGGCATCGGTTCGGACAATGCCCTTTCGTTTGCGTTTTTCAAAAAACAGTTCGGCGTAACGTTCCAATTGTTCTGGATCTTGCGGATTACGTGTATCAATGATCGTTACATCTTTCAAATCCAATTGATTTTCCTCAATAATCTTTTCAATGGCTTGAATATCACCGAGTAAAATAGGGAAACAAATTTTATCGTCGCGTACTTGCTGGATGGCTTTTAGCACTGTTAGGTTCTCCGCATCGGCAAAAACTACCCGTTTAGGATCCCTTCTTGCTTTACCAATAATAATCCGTTCAATTTGGTTATTCAGCCCCAACCTAGTTTCTAGTGCCTGACTGTAATCGTCCCAATCATCAATTTTTTTCTTTGCTACGCCATCAGCAATGGCGGCCTTGGCCACGGCTGGTGCCACCGTAGAAAGCAACCGCGGATCCATTGGTTTGGGAATAATATAGTAGCGGCCAAAAACGATATTATTTTCGTTATAAGCCATATTAACCAAATCGGGCACTGGTTTTTTGGCCAAATCTGCCAACGCCTTTGCAGCGGCCAACTTCATATTATCCGTAATTTCGGTCGCACGTACATCCAATGCACCACGGAAAATATATGGGAAACCAAGCACATTATTTACTTGGTTGGGATAATCTGTACGGCCGGTAGCCATAATAAGATCATCGCGGACGGCCATTGCTTCGTCGTAACCAATTTCGGGAATGGGGTTGGCCATGGCAAAAACGATGGGATTATCTGCCATAGAACGCACCATGTCGGGTTTTACCAAATTGCCTACCGATAGCCCAAGAAATACATCTGCGCCTTTCATGGCATCTTCTAATTTTGCGTCCATTGGGAACGCATCGGAAGCAAATTCCTGTAGAATATCCGTCATTTCTGCCCGATTAGGGTGCAATAAACCATTCAAATCAAACATGGTTACGTTTTTGCGTTGTACGCCCAGTTGCACGTATAAGCGCACGCAAGAAATGGCTGCTGCGCCCGCTCCACTCACGACAAGCCTGATCTCTTCTGGTTTTTTGCCCACTATTTCCAAGGCATTGAGCAAGGCCGCACTTGAGATAATTGCAGTACCATGTTGGTCGTCGTGCATCACGGGAATATTCATTTCGGCGCGCAAACGGCGTTCGATTTCAAAACATTCGGGGGCTTTGATATCTTCCAGATTGATCGCGCCAAAAGTGGGTTCGAGCATTTTGACCGTTTGCACAAAAAGATCTACATCTTTGGTATTAATTTCAATATCAAAGACATCAATATCAGCATAAATCTTAAAGAGTACGCCTTTCCCTTCCATTACTGGTTTGGAGGCTTCGGGACCAATATCGCCCAATCCTAAAACGGCAGTACCATTGGTGATTACGCCGACTAGATTACCTTTAGCGGTATATTTATAAACGTCTTCTGGATTTTGAGCAATTGCGAGGCATGGTTCTGCTACTCCGGGCGAATAAGCCAAAGATAGATCGCGTTGGTTTTCGGTTTCTTTGGTCGGCACTACTTCAATTTTACCTGGGCGGCCTTTTGCGTGATAATACAACGCATCCTCTTTTCGTATTTTGTTATTATCCATTAATGATGTGTGGTGGAACGGGTTTAGGAAAGGTGTCGAAATAAAGGTACAATTGATGCACATCTTTTACCCTCATATTTCCTCTTAAATAGGTAGGCTATTCGCGCGAAAAAACAGAAAATCTGAAACTAAAATCTGAAGCCTGAATTTGCACCTTTATTCTAACACCGTTCCTAACTTAAAAAAGGACGGCAAGGTCGGTACAAATAGGTAGATCGCCAAATAGAACGTATTATTTTATTGCAATTAGGTAAATGTAGGGGTATGAAATTTTATTTCACTTTTTTTCGCAATCGCTGAACAAAGGCAACTTCTATATCAAAACTATCCGCAATTTGCTGGTCACTTAGCATTGGGTTTTTGGCTATGTATGCACGTAGTAGTTTTTCCATGCCTCTTTTCTCACCTCTTTTCTCACCTTTTTCCATACCTTTTTTAAAAGAATCTACCAAAAATTCAGGAATAAAAGGCAATAATGAACCCTTTTCATCGGGTTCAAGTTCATTTTCAATGTTCTTCGACTTTTTGCTAACTGTCTGTGATATGTGTACCATATAAAGAAATGTTGCTTTTATAATAATGTTTAAGGTTGAATTCTTTGCGGTTTGTGCTGCAAAAATAATGACTTTTTTCCAATGTTCTGCCAAATATTTTTCATTTCTGCCGTATTTGAAAGCCAAAAAAATATTCCTTAGGTCTATAAATTTTATGGCCTCTATTTCGCTATCCTTGAGATGCGAAATATCCAATATGACATAATCAAACGAGGGTACATACCTCAGTAGGTTTTGGGATGCTTTAGGAAAAAGTGTCGCTGGTGTATCTTTCTTTAACTCGGCACTACCGTGGTAGAGCAAAATAGGTATGGTTAACGCTAAATTTCTACCCTGCTTCCTATCTTCTACCCATTTATTCGAAATATAACGGTTCAATTGCTCTAAATTCGACTCCTCCGACTTATCAGGTTTATCGCTTTTATTTTCAATTAATATATTGATCGTACACGGTTCGTCTGATTTGGTCGTTCCTTCGTAACAAATATCCGCAAAACTCTCCCTTAGATATTCATCGATAAAAGTGGTATTACTCAACCTTAAACTATCTAAATCAATACATTCAAAATCCGCTGGGTCTAGCGCATATTCAATGATTTGTAAAGCAATTTCCCTGACTTGAAGTACTATTTTAGCGTACTTATCATGCGGATGGTGAAGGAATGACATGGTATCCATCACCTCCTTTTTCTTCTCGGTAGTTTTTTTCTTTGCCATAATTAATAGCAAAGGTAAAACGTTTGTTATCTATATTAAAACAAAATGTTTGTTTTTTTTAAAAGAATTTCACCAAAAAGAGAAGAGGACACCAATCTATCAGAACAAAACCCTACTTCATCCACCACACCTTCACCTCTTTTACATCAGACCCCATGCGTGCTGTTTGTGCCGCCCAGTTTACATTGTTGTATTCCGATTCCGTTGCTGGGTAAGGAAAGCGATTATACGTCAATGGCGCGCCTTCGCGGGGAGTCATCCCTGTGCGTCGGGCGAGGGCGTAGGCTTCCCAAGGTTGGCGAAATTGATCGATCCAACGTTGAGCATAAATATACTCTAATTTGAATCCATTGCCACTAAAACTGACTGCAGGGTGGTAGATATATTGATAGATTTGTCCGTCGGTGGGGGTGGTGGGGGCCTCGACCCAACGTTGAGTTTTATTGACCACCGAATACCAAAATTTAATACTCGCTTTTATCCCCTCTGCATATTCCGCATCGGCGGAGAAATCGTCTTGCGGCAGTCCTATTCCGCGTTTGTAGGCTTCGGCTTTGATAAAATGGCCCTCTGCGGCGGTCATTAGCACTTCTGGCACATCAAATTCGTCGCGGATCAGGTAATAATGAAACGGAGAAAATTTGCAGGCATTGCCTTTTACATTAAAATTGAAGTCGCGGCCACCATTATACGGAACGCCGCCTTCTTGTGGCGGATTAATCCCCGGTTCGTTTGGAAAAGCCCGCCATTCGTCTTTGTTATTGGTCTCAAAAAAAACATAAGCACGAGGATCAATAATTCCACTGCCATCTATTGAATCATGAACGGCCATTTGGTGCCATATTGTCGTGCCCATACGCAAGCCTTTGTGCTCGCGGAACGCCCAATGGTGGCCTTCAAATACAATGCCCATATCCCTTGGCCACAGACATACTTCTTGTCCGGCTTGTACAATAGGCTGGTTTTTCCCAAAAATGTCTTCGATAATTTGGCCCGCAAATTCGGGGTCTTTTTCGGCCATACGCATGGCATGGCGCAGGCGTAGTGAATTGGCAAAACGCTTCCAACGCGTGAGATCGCTTTTCAAAAATGTATCGAATTGGCGAAAACTATAGTAAGGTTTGCCTGCTGGCGTATTCACTTCAAGGTGGATATGCTCTACTGCCCATTGCAAATCGGCTAATAACGAGCGGTAAATATCTTCTTGTCGGTCGTATTTGGGGCGCAGCAAATCCAAGCCTTGGTTGCCTTTTCCTGCTTCCGAAAACGGTATATCGCCAAAAAGATCGGTTACTTTGAAGGTTTTGTAGGCGAGTAGAATTTTGAGCATGGCCCGCACATTATCCATCTCTTCAGGTGCGCCCGGGTATTGGTCAAAGCGATCTTCCAACGCCCTGATATTGCGGAGTGCACTGTAATAACTTTCCCATACTTCATCTACGCCGATGCGGATATTGGGCCAAGCCCGCGCAATGAGTGCGCCTTGTTGGGTGAGATCGTATAGGGTTTCATTATGGAGGTAAAATTGCTCGTTCCACCCCAAGGGCAAAGACGATACCACGCCATTGAATAGGGCTTCCATGCTGGTTTGCGATGGATTGAATGGGTTAGTGTTGACCTGTTCAAAATCTTTGCGACAAGCGACTACAGGTAATAGAAATAGTAGCAGCAGCAGTGGTATTTTTTTCATAAAAGAGTGTTATGTCGTTGCGATGCTTTGTAAAAGATGTTTTACAAATATTAGAACATGTAATATGAATTGGAATGAGATAACCACGGAGTGGTTGAACGTGAATAGCCCCGAATGAAATTCGGGGGATTAAGGGGGTATATTTAACAACTACGGAGTAGTTGAACTTCAACGTATTATGGGCGTTTCATTAAGTTCAACCCTTGTAGGGTTGCTAAACATACACTTACACATCGAACCCCGAATTTCATTCGGGGCTATTCAAGTTTAACCACTACGTGGTTTGTTTATCGCTCTTTCGGCAATTTAGAGCATATATCGAAATGAACTATTTTTTTTATAAAAACTTGATTATCAATAATTTATAAAAAATTTTACAAATTATTGATAATCAAAAATGCTCTAAAAACCATGGTGCTTAACGCTTCACCAAACGGCGTGTTTCTTGTCCGTGCTCGGTTCGTACCACCATAAAGAATACACCCGATGCTTGTCCGTCCAATTTGATTTCGCGGCTTCCTACGGTAGCATTTCTTTCAAAAAAGCCACCAACGCGCTGGCCCAGTGCATCATAAATACTGACATCCATCCAACGGAGCAAGTCTTCTTTTATAACAAAATTAAAAATGCCAGTTGCAGATGGATTCGGGAAAACAGCAAACGCCGCTGATGGGTCAAAGAGATGTTCATCGGTATCCGAAATGGTGGCTTCACCCACTGGACCATCCGCAAATGTGATCAAATTACAAGCCACTACCAAAAATGGATTGTACCCGTCGTTACAATTAGGGCAGGTGACACCCGATACACAATTGGGGTTATTCACATGGCATAAATCAACATAATCTTCATCAAAACGGTAACCTAATGCCACTTGATTAGTACCTACAAAAGGTGTCATATCAAAATTGAACCAAGGCGCTATACTGCCGGGGCACCAACCTGCCCGCGCAAAGTACCAAGTGCCGGCTTGAGGCGAGCAACCATCTGGGTTAGGGTTACAAGTTTTCCAGTTGTGTTGTGTGAATGTCTCTGTGCCATTTACCCAAATATGGTGGGTATCGTCGTGGAATTCGGCGGCGTTATCTGTATTGTTATCGCCCCAGCCATGACCACCAGAAATCAATTTCAGGGTAGAAGCGGCTGTATTGGCGGGATAATTAATCTTTAATGGTTCAACGGGTTGGAGGTTTGCCGGATCGCCAAACGGGTAGTTTTTCTGCCACAATACGCTGATCGCGCTGTACGGATGCACAGGTGTACCTGCTTGGTACGTGAATTTTAGGTTGTACAAATAACCATTATCCAAAGTGCCATTATTGAGGC
>JAAFHO010000285.1 GCA_013297575.1 Chitinophagales bacterium | reverse complement strand
AGACCATAATTGATGATTTTGTCCGTCAAAGTAGTAGATTTCTGATCACTTTACCGCCATTAAAAATGCTGGTTCGGTGGTCTAAAACTCATTCTTTACCAGGTTTAAAGCGGATACCGTTGTTCAATTTGGTGCAATTTATTGGGAAGGAGTTACAAGAAGATACTATTATTACGCGTGCCAATAGCATGGCGTTTAGTTTCTTTTTGGCTATTTTTCCGGGCATGATTTTTTTAATTACACTACTCCCCTATTTACCGTACGGAGATAATTTTTTTGTTACTTTAGAGCGTTCTATTAATGAAATTGTACCCGGCGATTCCGGCAAATGGGTATTTGAAACTGTTCGAGATTTGCTCAAAAACGAACGTAGAAACCTGCTATCGTTTGGTTTTTTGTTGGCTCTGTGGTTTTCCAGCAATGGTATGATGTCGATGATGAATGGTTTAAAAAAGGAGCATCGAGAAGTATTTATGCGCAGAAATGCCTTTGAGGAACGATTAATTGCTATAAAACTCACCTTTTTACTCACAATGATCCTTTTTGCTTCTGTCATATTGGTGATTATGGGCAACACGATACTGAATTATATATTTACCTTTATTCGGTTTGACTGGTTTACAAAAATGGTCTTTTTTGCTTTCCGATGGGTGGTGGTTTTGTTCTTATTTTACTCCGGTATTTCTGTGCTGTATAGGTATGGGTCTTCTGCTAGAAAGCGGGTACCTTTTATCAATGCGGGGGCTACTTTTGCTACCTTACTTTCTATTGGGGCTTCTTGGGGATTTTCGTTTTACGCCGATAATATCAGTAATTTTAACACCGTTTATGGCTCTATCGGTACCATAATGGCCTTTATGCTTTGGATTCAATTGAACTGTATTGTCCTGCTGATGGGGTTTGAATTAAATGCGGGTATTGCGGTGATAAGGTCAAAAGCATTTGTAGATAACTAATTAATAATGAAAGAATTAGTAAGGAAAAATATATTAAACTTAACGCCTTATTCTTCAGCACGCGATGAATTTAAAGGCGAAGCATCCGTTTTTTTAGATGCCAACGAAAACAGTGAGGGCAGCCCCTACCCTATTCATTACAATCGTTACCCGGATCCACGGCAGAAAAAGGTAAAACTTCTTTTATCAAAAATAAAACAAGTAAAACCCGAACAAATTTTTCTCGGAAATGGTAGCGATGAAGCCATTGATTTATTGTTTCGTATCTTCTGCGAACCGGGAAAGGATAATGTGATTGTACTGCCACCTACTTACGGGATGTATGCTGTGCAAGCCCATATTCATGGTACTGAAATTAGGCAAGTGCCACTGAATAGTGATTTTCAACCCATTCCAGCGGAAATACTAAAAGCGGCAGATGAACATACTAAATTGTTATTTCTTTGTTCGCCCAATAATCCAAGTGGTAACCTATTTGATACCAATTTGATAGAGGAATTACTGCTAAAATTTAAAGGTATTGTGGTGATTGATGAGGCTTATATTGATTTTGCTGATGCTAGTTCTTGGTCGAAAAGCATAGAATCATACCCTAATTTGGTCGTTTTACAAACACTTTCAAAGGCTTGGGGACTGGCCGGACTGCGCGTGGGCATGGCTATGGCATCAGCCGAAACGATCCAATATTTCAATAAAGTCAAATATCCATATAATATTGGCAATGCCACTTTGTCTATTGTGGAAGAAGTACTTAGTGACGTAGCTGCATTTAATCAAATTTTAAATGAATTAAAAACTAATAAGAAAATCTTGGAAAAGGAAATGGATACTATGGAAATATTCAAAAAAGTATATCCATCAGATGCTAATTTCTTTTTGGTAAAAGTCGATAATGCGCAAGAAACCTACGATTTTTTGGCAAAAAACGGTGTTATTGTGCGAAATAGAACAAAGGAGATGCACTGCGAAAACTGTTTGCGCATTACGGTGGGTACAGCAGAGGAAAACCACAAATTGGTAGAGGTATTGAATGCATTTTCAATGCACAAAGCGTAGGGTACACTTTTTCTACCACAAAAGTGCACAAGAGGACACAAAGCGTAGCGTAGTTTTGCACAGTATTATGAGTAAAAATCGCGAAAATAGCAATCTATGCATTTATTTTGCGGTAGCGTAAAATAATCAACGCTTTGTTACTATTTGTTGTTGAAAAGAAAAGGGAGCGAAGCGATAACCCTACGCTTTGTGTACTCTTGTGTACTTTTGTGGTAGAAAAAAAGGAGCGTAGCGACTAATCAACGCTTTGCCTACTATTTTGTGGTAGAAAAAAAGGAGCGTAGCGACCAATCAACGCTTTGCCTACTATTTTGTGGTAGAAAAAAAGGAGCGTAGCGACCAAAAAACACATCAAAAAACTTTTGAGGTAATCACCTACAAAAACAAACACACACATGAAAAAAATACTTTTTATAGACCGCGACGGTACCATCATTGAAGAGCCTAAAAACGATTTCCAAATAGATAGTTTGGAAAAATTAGCATTTATCCCTGGTGCGATTTACGCGCTGGCCCGTATCGTTCGTGAAACAGATTATACCCTTGTGATGGTCACCAACCAAGATGGGCTTGGCACTGATGCTTTTCCGGAAAACACATTTTGGCCAGCACAACAAAAAATGATGGACATACTCGCCGGATCTGGTATTCATTTTCACGCCATTCACATCGACCATAGTTTTGAAGCAGATGGCTTACCTACCCGAAAACCTGGCACGGCTATGCTCACGGAATACCTGGATGGTAGTTTTGATTTGGCTAATTCTTACGTCATTGGTGATCGTTTGACAGATATGCGTTTGGCTCAAAATTTAGGAACAAAGTCTATTTTATTAAAAAACAACGATAATCCAAGTGATTTTGATGGCATAATTGACCTGGTTACAGAAGATTGGGAAGCCATTTACGAACACCTAAAACTCCCTCCTCGGAAAGTATTTCACCAACGCAAAACAAACGAAACAGATATTCAAATTGACCTCAACCTAGATGGGACTGGCCAATCAAATATTAAAACAGGACTGGGCTTTTTCGATCATATGCTGGATCAATTAGCACGCCACGGTGGTATCGACCTCAATATCGATGTAACCGGTGACCTGCATATCGACGAGCACCACACCATAGAAGATACCGCGTTGGCGCTCGGTACAGCATTTGCACAAGCACTCGAAGACAAAAAAGGACTGCAACGCTACGGATTTTGCCTGCCCATGGATGATGTATTAGCGCAAGTTGCCATCGACTTTGGTGGCCGTCCGTGGTTAGTTTGGGACGCAGATTTTAAAAGGGAAAAAATAGGAGAAATGCCTACAGAAATGTTCTTACATTTTTTCAAATCTTTTTCGGATAATGCCCGCTGCAACCTCAATATCAAAGCAGAAGGCTCGAACGAACACCATAAAATTGAAGCCATTTTTAAAGCATTCGCAAAATCAATAAAAATGGCCATCCAACGCGATAGTAATAACATGCAATTACCATCTACCAAAGGCACACTATAACCTATGATCGCAATTGTAAAATACAACGCTGGCAATATACAATCGGTACGTTTTGCACTAGAAAGACTAGGCAAAGAGGCCATTTGGACCGATGACCCCGAAGTGCTACAATCGGCTAGTCATGTCATTTTTCCAGGGGTTGGGGAAGCCTCTACCGCTATGCACTATTTGCGGGAACGTGGTTTGGATACCGTTATTTCCGAATTAAAGCAACCTGTACTTGGTATTTGCCTAGGATTACAGTTGTTTTGTGCATATTCCGCTGAAAACGATACGGAATGTATGGGTATTTTTAATACCGAAGTACGGCTTTTTAAATCGGACACATTGAAAGTACCACATGTTGGTTGGAATAATATTACGGGTCTTAAAGGCCCGCTTTTCAATGGAATAGACGAAAATGCTTGGATGTATTTTGTCCACAGTTATTACGCAGTGGCGAATGAATTAACACAAGCAACTTGCGAATATACCTTGCCCTTTGCGGCCTCCTTGCAGAAAGATAATTTTTATGCCGTGCAATTCCATCCTGAGAAATCGGGGCAAGTAGGACAACAGGTCATAGGAAATTTCCTCGCGTTGTAGTGGAAGAGCATCGGAAGAGATGGTGTTTCTCTTCCGATGCTTTATTATTAGCGTACCACAAATGGCTTGGTAAATAAGCCGTGGTTGCGCTGCATCCAAATCAAATAAGTACCCGAAGGAATATTCGCGAGGTCTATTTGAACCGAGTGCTCACCCATATCATAATGCCTTTTATGCAAATTTCGCAATTCCACGCCGTTAGTGCTCAGTAAGGAAATACGGATATTATCCGGTTGTGATAAATTGAACCGAACCTGCGTCTGGCCTGTTGCAGGGTTTGGATTGAGTTCAAAATCAAAATTTTCATTAGGGCTTCTATCAGCTTCTATAATGGATGAACTTTCGGGCGAAAACTTATAAATACGATTCCCCGACGCATAAGCAAATGTAGAATCCAAGAAATAGAACCGATTATAGTTGCCCCCAAAGAATTGAAAATTCCACGTACTTCCGCCATCCTTAGTTTCATAAAAACCCGAATTGTAGTCACCTATCCATCCTCTTAAAGGGGTAGCAAAACCAATACCCTGCATATCACTAATGGGAGCAGGTAAAGTATTCCAAGTTAAGCCGCCATCTGTAGATTTGACCATTCTTCCATTTGTAAAAGTCATAGATTGTATCGAACCGACCCAAACTAATGGGGTTACACGTTGTAATTTCCAGACATATTCACCACTAAAACCGGAATTAAACAATTCCGTAAAAGTAGCACCACCATCTACTGTGCCCAAAATGGTTGCGCCGCCTATGCCCATGCCTGAAACCCACCCCGTATCACGGCTTATAAATAACACATCTACTAGTCCTTTGGCCTGTGTTGCCATGCTTTTATTGGTCCATGTAAGGCCCGCATCGTTAGATTTTAGTAAAAAAGCAGGTTCGTCCCACTCGCCTACGGCATACACTGTTGAGTCGGTTGGAATAGACAAGCCACAAACCGCTTGGGGGATTGGGGTAATATTTGGAGCAATATTTGTCCAAGTAGTACCGCCATCTGTAGAGCGAAATAGTTTTTTGTCTAGTGTACCCGCAAACCCTAATTGAGGATTACGAAATTCGATACACCTAAAATAGGGATTGGGCAAAACGGCTAATTGTTTCGTCCAACTATCACCTCCGTTGGAAGTATGGTAAATATTACCTCCACCACTGGCGCACCAACCTTCTGTTTTATTGAGAAAAAAAACATCGTCGATGCGACCTTCAGTGTTACTTATACCGGGTGAATACGGCAAAGTTTTCCATGTACTTTGGGCAAAAAGATGTAGCGACCCGCAGATACATGCTGCGAATAAAAAAAACTGTTTTGTTAACATAGCTATATATAAATTGAATAAAAAAATAGAAATATCGTATTCTGAGACTAACTTATTGCTCTTTTTGTTCGCGCAACCACATCATATAATCCGTTCGCGGAAATGCTGTAATCCCCAATTGCCGCCCCATCGTGATTAGTTGTCCGCGGTGCATCGTTTGGTGGTTGAATAAATGGTGCAACATTTCAGTGGGCAACATTTGATTGGTACCCGGAGCAGTAAGTAAGGTAAAATCAATGGTGCGCTCAAAAAAATCCGCTGGTTGGTTTTGAATAAAATCGATCAATGCCTGCGAAGATGCTAATAAATTCGAAAAAACATCTTCGGTGCTACCCGAAAAACCATTAGCCGGGAATCTTGGTGAAGGTACGCTATGCAGGCGATCCGTCCATACAATTTCTACCGCCCACAAATGCAAAAACGTCGTGTGAATCGACGGAAAACTAGAGACAATTTCTTGGTTCAATTGGGCATCGCTGCACGTGCGAAAGAGTTGTACCATTCGGGTATTTGCCCAAAGGTTATAATGTGCATAATCTAGCAAATACATAGCGATATAAGATATTTAGGGAGGTAAAACATAAACGCAAAACTAAACAAAATTCTAATGGCAAATCATCAAATTTTTCATCAAAGTACCTTCACCGCTGGTTCTGACCAATATGCCATAATTACCCGAAGGCAAATGTTGGGTATCCATTTTGATCGAACTATTTTGGATATTTTTCATTGTTTTAGACGCCACAATTCGACCTTTTAGATCAATCAGCGATACCGTTACGGCAGCATTTTCTTTGTCTAATGACATATCCACTTGGACAAAATCGACAGCGGGATTTGGAAAAATAATGCATTTTTTAGGCGATAACGGTAACATTTTTACGGCTACTTGACTAGAAGGGTCAAAAGCCTTGTCGTTTAAGCGGGCAATACCTGTAACATCAGGCCGACCATTAGGGGTAAATTCAAAAAGTGCTGTAGGAGTGATCAAACCTACTTTTTCATTTAAAATGCCATATTCTACTTTTTCAGAGGTTGAAAAGGGAATTTGTGTAACAGAATTAACATCATAAGACAACATTAAATAATATAAATGATTAGGCTTCAATAGTATCTCATTTCCATCAATAGACTGCAGTTGAACATGTACAATTGAGTCTGAAGGTAAAGACTTACTAAACTTAAAATCAGAGAATGCTACAAAAGGTAATAAAGTAAATGAACCCTGATTTAATATTCCAGTCGCAATTCCATTATTATCCTCATCAGCATCTAACAAAACAACAGCGACATAATTGGCATTAGAGTCCTCCGAAGCATAGGCAATAGGAAAATATATACCAAATGAAGCCCATTTAGCCTCCATGCCATTGTCGCCAGTCTTGTACAATGACGCAAATTTATTCTGGGTGGAGAACCAAGGCTCAAAATCTGGCACACCGACCTTCGGTTTAAAATTATCGGTAGCAAAAGTATAAGGTGTAACCCTAAACTCCCTCCTTACCGTATCCCCTACTGCAACAAATTCTGCTACTGTATATTCCACCGTATAAAGACCAACTACGGGATTGGGTTTGTAAATTGGGAAATAAATAATTGAATCTGCGCCAGCAGCGATGTATTTTGTCTTACTTAGCACCGTAACAGTGCCGATAGGATCTGTGATAGTGGCAAAAGCATGGAGTTCTTTCCCTATACCTGTCTGATTTATACATTGAACTGTAATAAAATCCATGGTATCCACTTGTGCAACAGGAACTGCGTAAGAATATTCTGCTGTTGGGTCGTGAAGACTCACCCTTTTAGCACAAATCTCTGGTTGTTTACCATTTTTTAG
>JAAFHO010000284.1 GCA_013297575.1 Chitinophagales bacterium | reverse complement strand
GCCTGTTATAGACAGTTCGTATTCCGTTTCTTGGTTGCTGATTTTTGCCACTGCCGAGGACGAGGCGGTCTATCAAACGCATCCGCTGCATCTTGAATTTATAGATACTTGCAAGCATTTGTGGGAGCGAGTGGTGGTATATGACTCTATATAGATAAGTTGCCCCAAAAATATGTTTGCATTTGCCCAACCTTGGTGGTTTTTATTGGTACTGGTTTGGCCCATTGGCTATGCACTCCAACGGCGTTTCACTGCTCCGCCAAAGGCCATTGTATTACCTACTGCATCAGCATTAGCGGGTAATACATCATGGCGGGTAGAAGCATTGCGCCGATTGCCTTGGTTGCTGCACATTATATTGGGTTTGATGGTGGTTGCCCTGGCGCGCCCTCAAAAAGTGTGGACAGAAGAAAAAATTAATTCCAACGGTATCGATATTGTACTGACGATGGATATTTCGCTCAGTATGCTCAGCCGCGATTTTATGCCCAATCGTTTGGCCGTAGCAAAAGCAGTTGCCATTGATTTTGTGAGCAAACGCCCCAATGATCGTATTGGTTTGGTCGTATTTGCAGGCGAAGCGTTTACGCATTGTCCGCTTACGCCAGATAAAAAAGTGGTCAAGGAATTTATTCAAAATATTAGAGTAGGTGTGTTGAAATGGGAAACGGCCATTGGCGATGGCTTGGTGACGGCTTTGAGTCGGATTAGGAATAGTCCAGCGAAAAGTAAAATTATCGTACTGCTCACCGATGGAGACAGCAATGCCGGCATGGATCCTAAAGAAGCCGCTGAAATAGCCGTTGAAATGGGGATCAAAGTTTATACTATTGCTATAGGTAAAGAGGGTTTGGTAGAAACACCTTATAACCGCATCGACGATACTACATTTGTCTATCAATACGCCCAAAGTTATATAAAAACGGATACGCTCCAGCAAATAGCGGATATGACGCATGGCCGTTTTTTTCGTGCCTATTCTCCCGAAGACTTAGAAGAAATATACGACGAGATTGACCGTTTGGAAAAAACCAATATTGATGTGACTACTATTCGGCGCAGTTCCGATTATTTCCAATATTTAATCGGCACCGCTTTTGTATTATTGTTGGCATTTATGCTCATCAAGTGGGTGGTGTTGCGCAGTGTGAGGGACTAAGGGCACTATTTTTACTTTTTTTAAAACAATTTTTTTGATAAAGCATTTAGTATTTTGTACCTTTGCTGTTTAACGCCCATCATTTCCGTCCATTAATGTCCGCTACAATTAAAGATAAAAATATTATTACTGACCCCAACGAATTCATTTCCGTTACGGGCGCACGTGTGCACAACCTGAAAAATATAGACGTGGATATTCCGCGCAACCAACTCGTTGTGATTACAGGTGTGAGTGGCTCGGGCAAAAGTTCGCTGGCATTTGATACCATTTATGCTGAAGGCCAACGCCGTTTTATGGAAACCTTGTCGAGCTATGCACGGCAATTTATCGGCGAAATGGAACGCCCCGATGTGGAACAAATCACGGGTCTTTCCCCGGTTATTAGTATTGAGCAAAAAACCACAGGGCGCAATCCGCGCTCTACGGTGGGTACTGTAACCGAAGTATATGATTTTTTGCGCCTGCTTTTTGCGCGCGCAGGCGATGCCTATTCTTATGTAACGGGCAAAAAAATGGTAAAATTTACCGAAGAGCAAATCCTCGAAAGCATTGCGGAGCGGTTTAAAGAGCAAAAAATCATGATGCTCGCGCCCGTAGTACGCTCGCGTAAGGGGCATTACCGCGAACTATTTGAGCAAATCAGAAAACAGGGCTATACCAAAGTACGCATAGATGGCGAGGTACTGGATGTATTACCCGAAATGCAGGTAGATCGCTATAAAATCCACGATATTGAGGTCGTTATTGACCGTTTGCGCGTGGGGGACGACCGTGGCGAGCGTCTGGCCGAAAGTGTAAAAACAGCCATGCGCACCGGTGATGGTTTGATGATGGTCGTTGCCATAGATGTACCGGATAGCCCTCAAGCCATATTTTCCAAACGTCTGATGTGTCCCGACTCAGGCATTTCCTACGAAGAACCCTCGCCCAATTCTTTTTCCTTCAACTCACCGTATGGTATGTGCCCGCATTGCAAAGGCGTGGGAGAAGTACACGAGGCCGATATGGCGCGTATTATACCCGACGATAGCAAATGTATCAATGATATAGGTATTGTGCCTTTTGGCGAAGTGCGCGACAACCTTACTTTTAAGCAATTGCGTGCGTTGGCTAAGAAATTCAAGTTTTCGTTTAGCACGCCTGTAAAAGAAATACCGGAAGAGGCCCTCAAGGTGATCTTGCACGGTGGTGGCGAAGCCCTGGAGGTGAGCGTCAATTGGGGTGGGGACGAATGGACTTACAACCTAGCAGCAGAAGGCGTGGTGAATATGCTAAAACGTTACTACACCGAGAGCAGCAGCGAAAAAATCCGCCAATGGGCCGAAGATTTTATGTCTGTAATGACCTGTCCAGAATGCAAAGGCACACGGTTGAAACAAGAAAGCCTTTGGTTCAAAATTGGCGATAAAAACATCTCCGAATTGGGCGAAATGGGTCTTACTGAACTCTCCGAAACCCTAGGCAGCATCGAAGGTAACATGTCGGAACGGCAACAGGCCATTGCCAAAGAAGTGCTCAAAGAAATCCGTTTTCGCCTGCATTTTCTCTTGCAAGTGGGTCTGGATTATTTGGCACTCAATCGTCCGGCGCGTACACTTTCGGGTGGTGAAAGCCAACGTATTCGATTGGCAACTCAAATTGGCTCGCAGCTCACGGGCATTACCTATATTCTGGACGAGCCGAGTATTGGCCTGCACCAACGCGATAACCAACGCCTTATCGCAGCACTCAAAAACCTACGCGATATAGGCAATACCGTTCTGGTGGTAGAACACGATCGCGATATTATGCTTGAATCCGATTACCTGATCGACCTTGGCCCCGGCGCAGGCAAGCACGGTGGCGTAATCGTTGATATTGGTAAACCCAAAGATTTTTTGAAGCAATCCACCAAAACTTCCGATTATTTGGCCGGACGATCTAAATTAGATATTCCCAAAGTACGCCGGACGGGCAATGGCCAAGCGCTTCAATTGTTCAATTGTACAGGACATAACCTCAAAAATGTATCCATTTCGATTCCACTCGGTACGTTCACCTGCGTTACAGGCGTATCGGGTTCTGGAAAGTCTTCGTTAATCAATGAAACGCTGTACCCGATCCTTCAGCAGCATTTTTACAATAGCCTAAAACGTCCGCTCCCATACGAAAAGATAGAAGGCCTAGAACATTTGGATAAGGTGATCGAGATCGACCAAAGCCCTATTGGTCGCACGCCGCGCAGTAATCCTGCAACTTATACCAATGTGTTTGGGGATATACGCAAACTGTTTTCCGATACGCCAGAAGCAAAAATTCGGGGCTACCAACCGGGGCGTTTTTCCTTCAATGTAAAAGGTGGCCGCTGCGAAGTATGCGAAGGCGGCGGTATGAAAGTGATCGAAATGAATTTTCTACCCGATGTATCCGTTCCCTGCGACCGCTGTATGGGACGCCGCTACAACCGCGAAACATTGGAGGTGCTGTACAAAGGCAAATCCATTTCGGATGTATTGGAAATGACGATAGATGAAGCGGTGGTGTTTTTTCAACCTATTCCTCCTATTTTCCGCAAAATTAAGACCTTACAAGACGTAGGTTTGGGATATATTACCCTTGGCCAACAAGCCACCACGCTTTCTGGTGGCGAAGCGCAGCGGGTTAAACTGGCCGAAGAACTATCTAAAAAAGATACCGGAAAAACGATTTATATCTTAGACGAACCTACCACTGGCCTCCATTTTGAGGATATTCGTATCCTGCTCAATGTATTGATGCGCTTGGTGGAAAAAGGCAATACAGTAATCGTCATTGAGCACAATTTGGATGTAGTCAAAATGGCCGATTATGTCATTGATATTGGTTCGGAAGGCGGCAAAGGCGGTGGCAAAGTAGTGTGCGCGGGTACACCCGAAGTGGTAGCAAAGGAAAAAAAGAGCTGGACTGGGCAGTTTTTGGTGGCGGAACTCAAGTAGATTTACTCAAAATACGCTACATCACCGCCAACCAACCTACACCAATCCAAAACACCACAAAGTAAACTACTGTCAGCCAAGTTTCGCGTTTGTCGAGGCGGTCAATCCTACTTTTGTCCCCCGATTTGGACACGATATTGCCCGCAATAATCACGTGTAGCATCACCAAGGCCGTGAGGATATACACCAATAGATAAATTTTGTCCATCAACACCATATAACCCGAATCGGGTAGTGCATCGCTGTAAGATTGCTGTAAAAAAACAGCCGTAAGCAATCCCCCAATGGGCAGCGACGACCGCGTGTCGATATGATCGGGGTGCAACGTGAGCGCGCCCAAACTCATAAACATAACAATCATCAGTGGTAATAGCATTTTGAGGAAAAAGAAACTCAATGGCCTGCCCAAAGTGAGGGTATAGGTGAGGTTACTGTATTGGTGTGCATTTTCCTCGGGGTTGCCAAAATTAGAGCCATAATCGTGTGTTTTTTCCAAAAGATGACATCCGCGTTGGTCCCAACCCACCAAATTCAAGGTAGGCCGTACCGAAGCCGCAATTGTACTTGTATCGGGCAGGTAAATGATAGAGTCTTTATCTGCATCGGGGTTTTCTATTTGGATATCCAGCGCATGTTCATCCAGCGGGAAGCGATTGAGTGAAAAAGAATGAAAAAAGCGGCCTTCGATCCTGAAAATACGATAGTTAGAGCCATCTTTTAGGCGGACAGTAGCAGAATCGCCATCAAAACTATTGTTGGTTACACTCCATTTTTCAATGGCATTGACAAACTCTACATTGGTGGGGTCAAAATCTCCTTTCCATTTGAACCAAACATAAAAGTCTGCGTAAAACGAATGCGCATTCATGTTCAAGTCGTATAAGTTGTTCAAATACAAGCCTGTACGAACAACATGTGGTTGCTTGTTGGGCGTTTGTGATTGGCCTAAAAAAGCGCAACCGCAACAAAAAAGAAGCAATAGAAGGGAAAGGCGTGGCTGGTTCATTGGGCAAAGTTAGCGATAGTTTAGATAATAAGTATGAGTACACAATTAATTTATTACCTATCTATTACTTTTCAACACAACTATTGGCCCAAGGCATCAGATATGCTTACAGTGTCCTTACCGATGACATCCCCCCATCAACATGCAAAATTTGGCCTGTGATCCACGATGCTTTTTCACCCATCAGGAAATGGATCGCATTGGCAATATCTTCTGGTTGGCCAACCCGACGGAGCGGGTGACGTTTGTTACTCGCTTCCAGTTTTTCGGGCGAATTGATCAGTTTATCAGCCAATGGCGATGCTGTGAGCGACGGTGCTACGGCATTTACCCTTATTGTGGGTGCTAATTCGGCGGCCAAAGCCAAAGTTAAACCTTCAATCGCGCCTTTGGCCATTGCGATGGACGTATGGAACGTCATTCCTTGTGCTACCGCTACCGTACTTATCAATGTGATAGAAGGTGTGGGCGCAGCACTTTTCAAATTAGCCAAATATTGCTGAACTACCGCAACTGCCCCCAAAGCATTGATCCGGTATTCTTGCAAAAATTCTGCTTCAGTAGTACGGTGTAAGGGTTTCAAATTAATTGTTCCGGGGAAATACACCAAGCCATCTATCGGCCCGTCGATACTCGGGAGGAATTCTTTACTATAATCCGATACTAGGAACGATTGGTTATAGCCTAGGCTCGAAACATCCTTGGTACTCAGACCTGTAACGGTATGACCTTCGGCATGTAATTGTTGTAATAAATTTTGCGCAATGGCACTGGATGCGCCTGCAAATAAGTAGTGTTTGCTCATCTTTTAGAAATTTTATTGAGGGTTATGCTCCGTTGGCGCGTGCACCTAAAACGCTCTACACTGGCTTCGCGCAGGGCACGATGTTTGGTACTTTTCCCTTTCATGCGTTCGCGCCACATTTCAAAACTGCTGCGTCGCATTTCCTTGCGCATCAGTTCGATGACATCTTTTTCTTTTAAACCAAATTGGACTTCAATAGCCTCAAAAGGCGTTCTGTCCTCCCAAGCCATTTGGATGATACGGTCGATATCCTCTGGTAATAATGTAATTGACATCAACACTAAACAAGGAGTAATAACAAAGGTTTAGTTATTCAACAGTAGTATTTTTCAAATTTCGCAATAAGAAATTTAATTTCAAAAAAATGTAAAAACAGGTTACTTTTGCTCGATAAATTGACTGCCCCCAGCCCCTCATCACACCGATTATATTTAAAACCTAGATCATTATGGCAAAAAAAGTAAATAAAACAACTATTCAGTACGGCGGTATGACCCTCAACCTGACCAAAAGCACGACACAAGCCGCCATCAGATATACGCCCGACACGAAACGATCCTCGCGTGGAGCAGTAGCACCGCCCACTACCGGTGGGTTCGAAATGATTGCCTCTAAACGAGGTATCGAAAGTAAATTGGAGAAAATGCGCGCCATGCCCGAAGTAAGTTCCGGATCGCATGTATGGAATGTGGACGATAACCAAAATATGCCGCCACTTATCCCTAGCGGCAATTTGTATATTGAGTTTACGGATAAATGCGATGAAGACGACCGCAACGAAATATTGATTGATTTGGGTTTGAGTATCAAAGAAATAGTGAGCAGTAATGCCATCCGAGTAAGTATAACACCCAAATCGCCCAACCCAGTCAAGTGCGCTATATTATTGCAAAAAAATAAAAAAATGATCTCGATTGCAGAGCCGGAGTTCATTACCGTACCAGCCGAACGCTTTACTGCACCGGGTGGCACATTTGTAAATACGCAATGGCATTTGGAAAATACCGGCGCGAGTATCCCAATTATTGATATTCCGAATGCTATATTTTCCCAAACTCAATTCAAAAAAGGGGCTGATGCAAAAGTAAAAGCCGCTTGGTTGGCTATGCAGAGCCTCGGTTCGCCAAGTATCAAAATTGCAGTGATTGATACTGGTTTTGCCACCGACCACCCACAAATGCGCGGTGACGGCACCAAAGTACGTGCACCCTTCAATGCCGCTACCAAAACCTCCGATGTATCGCCACTTACCCGTTTTTCGGATGGTTCAATTGGCGTTGCCAGTCACGGCACTTCTTGCGCCGCCGTAGCAGCAGGATTTATGGATTCGAGGGGTGT
>JAAFHO010000283.1 GCA_013297575.1 Chitinophagales bacterium | reverse complement strand
GACGGCACCTGCTTCTTGGTCTTGTGGGGCGGCATGGGGCGATTTGGATGCCGATGGTGATTTGGATTTAGTGGTAAATAATTTAGAGCAACCTGCCTTTATTTATGAAAACAAAAGTGTAGGGAAATCTAGTAATAATTATCTACAATTGAAACTAAAAGGCGATAGTAAAAACCCTTTTGCCGTAGGTGCATCCGCTTTGATTGAATATGATAATGGACACACCCAATATGCCGAACTTTATCCGAGTCGGGGTATTTTTTCTTCCGTTGAACACCTCCTTCATTTTGGTATTGGGAAGATAAATAACATCGACAAACTTACTGTTCGGTGGCCTAACGGGAAAACACACATCATTACCAATGTAACTGTTAATCAACGACTTACGCTCCAACAAAATGAGGCAAATGGTGTACAAACGAACAGCATATCCCCTACCCCACCCAAGGAAGGGCAGTATTTTTCGGTAGGAAATGGCTTGGCATTTACGCATAAAGAAAATGATTTTAACGATTTTGAACAATGGCCATTGAACCCTTGGAAAACGACTGAATTGGGGCCTTTTACGGTGGCGGGAGATGTAAATGGCGATGGGTTGGATGACTTGTTTATTGGTGCTTCCTTTGACCAATCGGCTGCCATGCTTTTGCAAAAAACAGATGGAAGTTTTGCGCCAGCAGCCACCAATGCTTTTGAATTAGACAAGGCTTTTGAGGATCATGGTGCTTGTTTTTTTGATGCCGATAAAGATCAGGATCTCGATCTTTTTGTGGTAAGCGGCGGTGCAGAATCCACAACACCTGCGGCTTGGCAAAGTCGATTATATATCAATTTAGATGGTAAGGGAAATTTTTTAAAAGCACCTGCCATACCACAACTACCGGGAGTGGGTGGTCGTGTCACCACCTACGATTACGACAATGATGGCGACCTAGATTTGTTTATTGGTGGGCGTGTGTTGCCTACAAAATGGCCGATGACACCACAAAGTGTCATTTTACGCAACGACCGTACCAAATTTACGGATGTAACCAGTACTGTTTCGCCCGATTTTGAGCGTTGTGGTATGGTTACCGACTTGCAATGGGTCAATGTAGATAATGACCCAGCGTTAGAATTGGTGGCCTGTGGCGAATGGATGCCATTAAGTATTTTTAAAATAAAAGGCGGGCAAATAGTGAATGTGACAACGGCTTTTGGGTTAGAAAAATCAAATGGGATATGGTTTCGTATGGCTGCGGGTGATCTGGATGGAGATGGTGATATGGATATTGTAACTGGCAATTTAGGGCAAAATACACGTTTTGAGGCTAGTGAATCGGCACCATTCCGCTGTTTTGCTGCTGATTTTGACAAAAATAATATAATAGATCCTATTATGGCCTTTTATGAAAAAGGAAATCTGTACCCATTGGTTCAAAAAGATGTATTGGTAAAACATATTCCCTCTTTAAAAAAGAAGTTTTTGAAAGCGAGTGTTTACGGGCAAGCCACCATGGATCAAGTATATCCTACATCGGATTTAGAGGCAGCGTTGAACCTCTATAGTTACACTTTGGCTTCCTGCTGGTGGGAAAACAAAGACGGTAAATTTATCAAACATGAATTACCTAGGCAAGCACAAACATCTGCTAATCAAGGGATTATAATATCAGATTTTACACATGATGGCAAACTTGATATATTACTAGCGGGTAACAAATATGGTATGGAGGCGGAAACGAACGCGTGTGATGCGGGTATAGGTACATTACTCGCGGGCGATGGCAAAGGAGGTTTTTCATGGGTAAACAATACGATCTCCGGTTTTTGGGCTAGAGGAGAAGTGCGCGATATGGCGCTATTGAAGGGGTCAGGGGGCAAACAATATATTGTTGTGGGTAATAATAATGAAAAAGCACAATTGTACTCTACCAAGTAAGTAACGCTTGGTACTAACTGGAATGATCGGCGACAATTACCCATTTACCCTTTATTTTTTTCCAAAGTAAGGTATAATGGCCGCCAATATCGCCTTTCGTGCGCGTTAACTGCCATTTTCCAATAACATACGCGGATTTTTTGGACAATTGCTCGACTGAAACAATAGTGAATTTAAGTTGCCCCATAGCATCGGTATTGGGGTAGCCTTTTTTATAATTTTCGAGGGTTTGTGTCCACCCGTGTGTAAGTCCTCTGGAGCCAATAAAACAGAGGCTATCAGACTTCCAATAGCCTTCCATAAAAGCAGATAAATCGCCTTTGTTCCAAGCTTTTTCTTGTTGGTCCATCACGGATAAGATAGATTTAGCGGCTTTTCCTGTGGTCTGAGCATGGAGCGTAACAGCAAGAAAAAATAAGGCAAGAATAGGTATAATACGCATATTGGAATCAAAGTTTAGATACGCAAAAGTACACTATTTCTAATAACTTAAGATACGAGAAAGAGTTAAGGGACGGTGTTGGCATAAAAATTGTTTCGTTTTATGTAGATTTTAAAACGGTGGATACCGCTATTAAAAAAGCCATCCCTACTGTCAGAGGAATGGCTTAATGTAATCGGCTTTAACTTCTGTGTAACAACTTATCTACCGTGTGTGTAACCTAAATTATCAAAATTCTTTTTTACCTTCAAAATCATAGCACAAAATTACATGAAAACCAGTTCAGTTCAGTTCAGTTTTCAACGGTAAGATTGGGTAATAAATAAAAAAAAATCCCAGATAGCGCATAAAACTAAATACGAACGAAGTAATTCCACAAAAACATAAATAAAAAGAAAAATTTCCCGATAATCGGGAATAAGTGTTTTCTTTGCACAAAAAAAATTACATGCGATGCCAAAATCAGTAGATACAGCCGTACAAACGAGCAAATCAGGTATTCACCACTTCATTGTGGAGGAGTTGCGAAAAAAAATACCTAATGCTAAAGATATCGCTTTAGAAATCGCTGATTTACTTCATTTGAGCAGAAGTGCCGTTTATCGCAAACTGAGTGGAGAAGTGCCATTTACCCTATCCGAAACAGAATTTCTTATGAACCGATTCAATATCTCCTTGGATAATTATATTTTCGGTGGTAGTTCGGCTACTGGATTTAGATTCAAAGGAGATCCGAAACCCGAAGAAACGGTGAACGGTTATTACGCTAAGATACTGGGCATATTACAGTTTTTTGTACAAGATAGTTCTGATTTAGAGTTGCACGTGGCTACGCAGGAGATTGTACCTTTCCATTATATGAATTTTCCGGAGTTAACCGCATTTCAGATCTTAATTTGGAGTCGTGTTACCATGCGATTTCCAGATATTGAAGACGAAGGATTTAGGGTAGAAGAAAAAGCAAAAGATCCTGAACTGCTTAAATTATCCAAGCAAATTATCCAAATTTATGATAATTTACCTAGTATAGAGTATATTAGTTCTACCATTGTAGATAAAAATTTGGCGGCGTTACAGCATTTTTCCAAACATGCTGTTTTTTCAGATCCAACCACTCCCCTACTGATCTGTGATCAATTAGAACTGATGATCAAGCATCTTTTTAAAATGGCCAAACAAGGCAAAAAAACATCTTATTCGTTGGATAAAAACACTGGATCGGATATTCCTTATACGCTATTTCACGACATATTACCCAACTATGATACGAATATAATGTTCAAATCGAAGGACAAATCCTTTATTTACTGCTCTTTTGACTATCCAAATTTTATGAGTTCTGCTGCGCCAAAAATGATTGATTATGTGGATAAATGGATGATGAATTGCCGTTCACATTCTTATCGTATTAGTGGAGAAAGTGAAATGTACCGTACCCAATTATTACAGTTTTTTCTAGGAAAAATAGCACAAGTAAAACTGATACTCGCACAAGAATTAGGAAAAAAATAAACCTTGGGAACTTTTTGTCATCGGCCTAGGTTTATACCATTGAATTAACTAAATATTTCAAAATCATGGCACATACATATCCATATTATAACTTATCAACGGAACAGATCCGGGTGGAGGGTTATTGGGAGAGCGGCTATGAAACTTACCGTTATCGGGCCTAAATTCCTGCACCCGCCGGCTTGCCACTAAGTGGTATTTTTCCTTATTTTACATTTTTTTGGGAGTGTTGAACATGGTGATTCATGCTGACTGTAAATCAGTTGCCCCAAGGCTATGCAGGTTCGAATCCTGCCGCTCCCACATATCAAGCACGTAACGCTTGGTCCAATGCTCTTGTTGACAAATTGGAATAAGTCACTGTCCTTTCAAGGCAGGTATTGCGGGTTCGAGTCCCGTCGAGAGTACTATAATCAGACAGTTAAAAAAGCAAGATTTTACTTGCCCAACCAAACCCTGAAGTCTTCTGCTTTTTCCCTACTGATCAATATATCTTCTTGATCCACAGGGCTTTGTAGTTTTACTTTTAATCGGCTATTGGTATAAGCAATCACTTCACCGATGGACTCAAAAGTGGCCATGTATTTCCTATTTAAGCGATAGAACTGTTGTGGATCGAGTAGGTCTTCCAATTCTTCCAAAGTATAGTCGACGACATATTTTCGGCCATTTTTGAGGCGCAACCATACTATTTTATTTTCCCCGTAGAAATACTCAATTTCCTCGGTGGTGAATGCGGCTAGTTTATCCCCAATTTTTACCATAAACCTCGTTTTGTACTTTGGGCTGGTACGGGTAAGCATTTGTTGAATTACAGCCAAATCAAGGGAAGGATGAATGGCTACAGTACTTTTTTGCAATAAATTGAGTTTATCGAAAGCATGTTTTAATGCCTCTAATTCTACTGGTTTGAGCAAATAATCAATAGAATTTACCTTAAAAGCCCTTAACGCATAGGCATCAAAAGCGGTAACAAAAATCACCGGACAAATGATATTTACTTGCTCAAAAATTTCAAAACTGAGGCCATCGGCGAGTTGAATATCAAAAAAAGCAAGGTCTGGCGCAGGATGCGTACCAAACCATTCTACTGCGGATTTTATGCTATCGTGTGTGGCAATTACTTGTATTGCGGTATCGAGCCGGTGCAATTGCCGCACGAGTCCGTCAACGGCCAAATCTTCGTCTTCAATAATAACTACTTTCATATTTGCTAAATTAATGGAATTTTTACCCTAAAATGCGTTGCGTTTTGTTCTGTTTCAACCAATTGATCGGTTAAGAAGCGATATCTAGCCCGAATATTGGGTAATCCTACGCCTGAAGAATCACTGACATTTTGTTTTATTTGGAGGTTATTTTCAACAACTAGGCACTGATGCTCTTCTCTTATTTCGACAAAAAGTGGTTTAGATTTGGAGACTTCGTTGTGTTTTACGGCATTTTCTACCAACATTTGCAGCGTGAGCGGGGCAATATTGCGGTCTAAAGATTGTACATCAATTTTTGAGTTAAAACTATCTCCAAAGCGTATTTTTAGCAAGAAAAAATAAGATTCGAGTTGCTGTATTTCTTCTTCAATGGTCACTGTTTCGCGGTCTCTACTGTCCAAAATATACCGATAAACAGCGGATAATTGCCGAATAAATCGTTCGGCCTGATCAGCATCTTTGTGTACCAATTCGGTGAGTACATTAAGGCTATTGAACAAAAAATGTGGATTGACCTGATTTTTTAAGGTCTCGTAACGGGCCGAAATCTGCTCTTTTTTCAACCGTTCTGCTTCGCCGGCTGCTTGTCGCCATTCGAGTAAAAAAGCGCGTCCGTGCATAAAAATGGAAATAAAAAGCGTGATAAAAAGCGTGGGTAAAAAACTAGAAAGGCTAAAATTGCGAAATGCCCTAAATACGTCAAATCCACGATTGGGCGCATCCCAGATAGCAACGATAAACCACCAAACGATTAACGTTATAGCCAACGTAGCCAAAAGCGTAATAAACAAGCGGAATACTGGCGTTTTAATCCAGGAATACCGGTCGCGTAATATATCGGTGATGCTAGAATTGCCCACCCAAAGCAGTGCCGTCGCTAATGCACTCAAAGCGATTTTATACATTGCCATTCCCGACATTTTTGCATCATAATTGGATAGGCCAATAACGATGGTTGCGCCAAGAAAAACAGCAAAAAACAACTTGATATATTCTTTCATAAATTGTGGTTTTGGATAGGATATTGGGGGTAAATACTTTAACATTGGACATTCAAAATTAATAATTCTAAATGTCCAATGTCCAATTTTAAATGTTAAAATACTCCTTGTTCATCCTCCATGATTACTTTGCTTTCAACATACCTTCGTTTTGGCCTTTTCCCCAACTTGGGTTTACGCCATCGGCAGTTTGAGCGTCGAACAACGTTTTTGCTTTTTCAAAAAGCGGCATTGCATTTTTAGCGCCACCGCCATAAAATTCGGGCATATTGAGCGTAAATACGCCTTGAACAAAGGGCGCTCGCGGGTTTGACGGGTTCATTGCTGATGCTTTCCCTAATTCTGCAAATATTTTTGGCGACAATTCTCCTCCTTTTTTCATTGGGTCTTCTGTTATTTTGCCGATATAAATATAGGCTTGCACGACCCCAATTTCGGAAAGTTGGGTAGGGTTTGTTGCCTTCTTTTGTGCTGAGGTGATAAGGATTTGGGCGTTATCAATGTATTTTTGGCCTTTGTCCATATCCGTACCAGTGGTCATAAAACCTGCGATCAAATTGGCGTATGCTGCATAATAATCGGGCAGCCATTCCTTCGGTTCGGCGGCGGCAATACGGGCGAATGTATTCCCTGCGGCGATGAATTGATCGGGACTTTTAGCGGTGTCAAAATTGACTACTGCGGCTTTGAGTGCTGTGGTAAATTTATCATTTTGGCCAAAAAGATTCAAGGCCGAAAGTACGATAATTGCGAGGCTAATAATTTGCTTTTTCATAATTTTTTTAAATTTTACTTGTTGTGATACTGGTGTGCTCTGTTTGTTGGTACAAAGGTGGGGTGAGATTTTACCGTGTGGTAATTATGTGTACCGAACTGTAGGAATTGGGGAGTGAAGTGTGGGATTTGTATTTCATTTAAAATTTCCATCAAAACCAACCTCCCGCCAAGCCTCCGCACCCAAGTATTTCCACAGCAAGTCGGCCAATTCGCCTCTTAAAAGTGGCCGATCTTCTTCTATTTCCACGCGCAAGCCCTTATTCGTACTATAAATAAGGATATTGGTCAAATCGTTATTTGTCAAAACCCGATTAGTGGGAAATTCGGGAAATTTTTTGTTGGGAAATACTATTTTCATGTCATTAACCAGTACGTTGGCAAGTATCGTGGAATCAGGATAAA
>JAAFHO010000282.1 GCA_013297575.1 Chitinophagales bacterium | reverse complement strand
GTATCGTGCAATTAGTAGTGTCTTGATATTGGCCGGGATTGCAATAGTTCTTTCCCTGAAAAGTAAAACAGGGTGTACTACACGATACCAGCCCTACTTGTCCCATATTTACAAGGGCTAATGGATCTACGGTAACGGTAACTGAGGCTGTAGCGGTACAACCCAAATCATTAAATACAGTTACGGTATAAGTGGTGGTGGTAGCAGGTGTTACTGTTATGGTAAATCCCGTTTGACTATTGCTCCATTGGTAAAAATTACCGCCCAAACTCCCTGTTGCAGATAGTGTAGTGGACTCACCGACACAAATCGTAATATCGGGGCTAGTGGCCGCTATTACGGGTGGTGGAAACACAACGGTATATGATGCTTCATTGGTACAGCCATTACTACCCGTAACAGTAGCAGCATATACACCAGGCTGTATAGCCGATACAGACAATCCGGTTAAACCATTGACACCCGGCCCAGACCATGTCACTGAATAATTAGCATTGGTAATGGCAAATAAGTTTTCTACACCGCCATAGCAAGCAGGCCCGCTGGACATAATTTCAACAGTTGGAATACTCGTATCGTCAAAAATATTGACGATGGTTGTTTTGCAATTGGTTTGCTGCATAAAACTACCCGGAAAAAGATACGCTTCGCCGTTCAAAATGCAACTTGGACTCACACAAGTAAACATACAAAATAAATATTCTACCGTATGTATAATGGTTACTTCCTTTGGCATAATATCAAAAGCGCAAGAGGCCGTACAATCGCAAAACACCAATGTATCGGTACCGCTACCCGTATTAATGGTCACAAATATTTCGCCTACCAATACCGTATCCAAACCGAGCATACTAGAATCAGCCTGAACCTGAATGCTATATACATTTATACTATCGCTCAGGAAATTAAGCCCCAAAGGCAAATGCCATTGAATATGCACCGAATCTGTAGCCAAAGATGGGCAACAAAAACTGCCATTCCCCCCCGAACCCACACCAAAAGTAATATCGCAAGATGGTAAAATAAGGGTATAATTTGCAACATCAGTCGGACACAAAACACTTGGCCCTAGTATGCTGGCGGTACCCGTGCAGGTACAAGTGGATGGGCCAGGCGTAGCCGTTCCTACCCCACTCACCACCTCAATATTGAACGGACATACATTGTCTGCGGTGGAATTGGCATTACCAAAAACGATAAAATAAGGTTCATCGGGTGTTAATCCATTAAAAATAAACTGACCGCTTTGCCCTTCCAACACAGTGATGGGTTGCGACAAATCGGGGTTTGTACAATCGCCCGTGAGTAACCAAAACTGAACACCCGCGTCTTGTTCTGTGCAATCGCCTACGTTCATTTGCAGGTGTACGCTATCTTCACAGGACGAAAAACGGATAAAACCTGCCTGTGGAATGAGTACACCATCTACCAGATCATTGGTGAGTCCGCTGGTATTTGTACAATAATTGTTCAAGTAATTGCCACAAAGGAACGGTGCTAAATGACAACTATCGCCCGGCGGTGCTGGCATGTTGGCATTGGAACAATCAAATAAAATAGGGCAATTGGGGTTTTGCACGAGCGTATAATTGACCATACTATCGCACCCCAAAGCACTGGTAAGTATATCAGTAAGCACCGAATTTATCTGCGTATGAGGGCTGCCATTGAGCCAAAAAGTATCATTAGGACAAAGAGGAATATTTTGATTGACAACAATAGAATTTAATCGTTGATAATTATAAATATGCTGCTCACATTGGGGCAAACCACTTAATACGCTACAGGTGGCCGTGGAGCCATTGACTGTTGTAGGGCCACCATTGGGACAGGTAGGCGGCCAATTTTCTGCGCAGATTTGCTCTAGTGCGTGGTTAACGACGGTAATTGGTTTTACAGTTATGGTCGTCGTGGCGGTTTTGGTACAACCATTAAAGTTATTGGTCACCGTAAGCGTATAGGTGGTGGTTACCAATGGCGTTACTGCGGCTGGTGGCAAAGGTGTATTCCATTTGTAGATAAATTGTCCACCAGAACTACTACCTGCTGTGCTTAAAGTTACACTTTGGCCATTACAAATGGTTGTCTTTGGGCCAGCAACAGCAATGGGAGGTGTTATATCCATAGCAACAAATACTTCTGCCTTACTTGTGCACCCATTCGAAGGATTTGTCACTGTACAACTATACGTACCGGGCTGAGATACATAAAGAGGATAAACAGGATTTTGTGGTTGGCCAAAAGGTCCTGTCCAAGCTATAACAAAGTTCATATTTCCAATCACTGGATTGATAGGTATTACAGGTTGGTAGCAAGATATAAAGCCTTGACTGAGTACCGCCACCGTTGGAGGGGCTACATCTTTACTAATATTATATATTTTAGTCAGGCAATTGGTGGTATTGATCGTTACACCGGGCTGATTAAATACTATCCCATCCAGTACACAAACATTGTTTGAACAGGTTAATGTACAATTAAACTGCTCTACCTTATGCATCATGCGTACACCTTTACCTTTAAAACCACTAATACAGCCGCCAGCGGTACAATCGCAAAAAACCAATGTATCCGAAGGTGGGCTAGGATTGGTAGGTATATGCTCCAGACTCACCCAAACGGAATCCATTACATCCACATTCATACCTAAAAAACTAGAATCTACTTGAACTGTAATGGTGGTAACATCAATACTGTCGCTCAAGAAATTCATAAACGGCGGAATATGCCATACCAGTTTTAGGGTATCGGTACTATTGATACCGTCGGGGCAACAGTAATAACCGTTACCTGCTGTACCGGGCGTAAATCCAAAGGTGCAAGACCCCGGAACTATGGAATATTGGACAATATCGGCAGGGCAAATATCCGTAGGGCCTGTTACATAACTATCTGTACAAGAGCAAGTTGCACCGCCCGGCTCACCAGTCCCGATTCCACCCAATACTTCAATTTGAAAAGCACATATATCATTGGTAAAATAGGCACTCGAAACAAGGAGCAAATAACTGGTATCGGCTATTAATCCAGAAGTAATCAAGGTATCTGTGTCGTTATTATCTATGATGATTACGCTAAGTTGGTTAAAAAATTTATCGGTTACCTGCACGGTTAGTCCGGCGTTTTCGTAGCAATCTTTTACCGTTATTTTTAAGGCAACAGGATCGGTAGAACAGGGCGAAAAACGCAAAATACCAGTATTTGGGATGCCAATATTGCTCAGTCCGCCGTTCAAATCGGTATTGCTGGAACAATATCCATCGAGGTAATTGCCACAAAGAAATGGCGCCGTTGCAACAGCATTACCCATGGGCGCAGGCTGGTTGTAGGACAAACAATCATTATTACAAGAAAAATCTTTAACAATATTAAAAGTCACTGCACTATCGCAACTACAGAAATAGGTATGCGGCCCCAAATCCGTAAAAAAAGTATCGCAAATAGCCACCGAATCACCTGCACAAATCATAATAATGCCCAAATTGGTCGTATCTGCTGGTATTTTATGGTAAGGCTGTACAACTTGCGTACAAGTGGGTACATCAAGGCTGATTTGACAAAAAGCATTATTGGCATCAAAAAAACTGCCTGTGCTTTGTACACATGTAGGCGGCCATTGGGTGGCACAAAGTTCAATGGTAGGTAATTGAATTACTGTGGTTGGCTGGATATTGATGGGAAAAAATAATTCCTCCACTGGACAACAAAGTTGGCCGCAACTGACGCAAAGATCCTTCGGGCAGGCGCAATCCTTGGGTTTGGCTCGAATAGTATCGTTTCCCGGAACGACATTAACAAAACTCACTAAAACCGGATTAGCATCCTTTGCACTGAGATAAATCGTACCGGGAGGGAATGTCCATTTAATACCTTTGCAAGAATCTTCTTTGGGCTTGTAACACGTCAATTGAGGTGTCGTAAATAGGGCGCATCCAGGCCATTCCGCTTTAAAAGATACCGCACCCACAGTACAAAAACTGTTCCCGTTAGGGATACTCGTAATGGCACCCGGAACAGTTGAAATGGGCGGCGGCGGAACAGCAGTATCAATACCACTAATTACATCAATTGTAAATTCGCAAATATCGCCATCGTAACCATCTACCTGCAACAAATATTCCTTGCCCGGCACCACAGTAGCCGTAAATGTAAGTGGTGAAGACCAACCACCCGCCATACCAGCATTGCAAGCAACAGCCAAGTTTGGGCTACAACCTGTATAAAGTGCTATTTGCAGGCCATTCCCATTTAAGGTATTCAAAGCTGTAACCGTAAGTTCAAGGCTATTGGTACAAGGAATTACCTTAAACCAACTGCTCGCATGTGACACAAAATTGTCATTACAATTGGGACTAAATGCCCCGTTAGATCCAAAATTATTAAAAATTTGGGTTTCCAGTGCACGCCCACAAAACAATGGCGCATTAAAACACTGATTCGTGGGCATGCAATTTTGTGCGATAAGCACAGAACGAAGGCATAAAAAACAGAGAATGAAGTATAATTTGTTCATAGCAAAATATTAGTTGTGGCCAATTGGCAATGACAGATAAAAGAGGATTATTAGTGTGCTAAGGAAATGATATAACCAACCGCAACTCGTTGGCCGTTTTGTTCAATTTGTACCCAAAGGGATTGACCTTTAAAGTATTGAGGATCGAAAAGATACGTATTTTCCTGCGTTTCTGTTTGGAATACGGTTGTGCCTAGCGTATTTACAAAACGCAATTGGTAATTCCCTGCTGTTCCTTTAGGCCAAGTCAAACGTGTTGATGACCGAAAAGGATTTGGAACCGCTTGAATACTCGCCTGTTCCTGAGCATAAGGCGCGTCAGTATTTGTCAATAATTGCAGGATTGGCTCACCAATAGTATGCAAGGTGCTGGCCGTAATAACAGGCAAATTAAAATCAAAATAAATGGCGGCTCTATTGCGTATTTTAAGACCATTTGTAAGGTTTTTATGGGTTTTAATACGGTATTTGACAAAGCCTTGTGAAGCATTAGCATTGCTCAACGAATCGGGCAATGCAATACCATCGAATACAAACCGCAATACGCCTGTGCCTAACCTTTCTAACCGATAGGGATGACTACCCGCCCCCTGCTCCAGGGTGGAAATATCCAGTCCTGGAGCGAGGGTATCGCGTATTTCAACGCGAAATGCGGTATCTGTACCCGTGTTTTGAAACCTTATTAAATATTCAATGGCAGTTCCGGCCTCGATAAAATGGCGATCGGTATCCACACCCAGCGGTAAGCCCGTTTTGTCGTTGGGATCAAATGAACCAATATTGGGTCGGCAATCAATATCGGTACTTAGGTCGCCGTCGTTGGTAGGAAATTGAAACGCAAAACCTACCCCCAAACCGCCACAACCTTCGATCACCAACATGGGCTGACTGCTACTAGGATGGCCGGGTGTTTGTGGTACGGTAAGCGTTACGGTGGCACCATTGGGATAGACGACTACCGTGATACTTTCGCCCGCAGCCAATTGAATGGGTTGCATTTTGAAAATAATTTGATCTTCGGTAATCACGTATTCCAAAGGCTCATTCATGCCGCCTGTACCGGTATTGGTCAGGATCAAAACCACCGAATCGCCGGCACAATAACCATTCACATCCAAATTGGCGCCATCCCATCCCGGGTCAATTGCGCTGCACAACAAATCGGGGGTAATATGCGCTGTGGTACAATGCATTTGGCCCAAAACCGTACTATCACAATCCAACAATGCCGTAAATTGCAGACTGCCACCTTGCTGAATCGGCACATCGCCTACTGCAAAAATAAGCGTATCGCCCGCCGTGGTATAAGGCCAATTGCTTCCTGTAGGGGTTAAATATTGGTCTGGAAGCACCCTAATTTGTGCATTATTGGCCGTAATTGTACCATAATTAAAATATCGGACGGTATAGGTATTTTCAAAACAACGCCGCAAAAAAGGCGCTGCGATATCCACTTCCATCACCGGACAAGCATAATTGGCCTGTACCAAAAAATCAAGTTCGAGGCTATCATTCATCCCCGAAAACACAACCGGAACGGAATCCAAACATGGCAACCAAGCCGTTGCAAAAGGCAATACCGAAATATACCAAGTGCCTGTATCTAATGAAAAATGGTAATTCCCAGCCGCGTCGGTGGTGGTGTACCATTTTCCTTGTGTTCCGGCGGCGGTAACGAGCCAGTTTTCCAAAGGCATTTCCGAAGTATCGAGTTGGCAATTTTGAACGGCATCGTGGGCCACTGTACCAGAAACGGTGTTTTGCCATACTTCCCCAAATTGGTCGGTACGCAGCAGCCAAGCGTGCAAAGTGCCATCCCCAAAAGAGGCAGATTGACCTGCGAGTGCAAAACCACCATCGGGCATAGCGGCAATATCCCAAAAAATATCGCCTTTTACACCGCCGTAGGTTTTGTACCAAAGTAAATTACCGTCGTTATCGGCCAATGCTACAAATGCGTCGCGGCTGCCATTTACCGTCGCACGGGTTTCTCCGGCAATAGCCATACGACCATCGGGCAAAATAGCGGTAGCATGTGGCACTTGAAAACCAAGCAGCGGAATATGCTTGCTCCAAAGGATATTGCCCGAAGTATCTAAACGCGTCAACCAAATATCTTCTTCCAAATAGGTTGGATTATCGGTATTGTAGGCAGAGCCAACCATTTGGTAAGTACCATTACTCATTGGATAAATACCCGAAACACGTTCGTTTTCTAGGGTTTCATAGGTATAATTGGCCGTTAAGCCGCCATTTTCGTCAGTTTTAAGCAGAAAAAAGTCGTAATTGGGGTTTTGTGCACTACGGTTATAAGTGCCTGCCACCAACGTTGCACCATTCGCCAATGGCAATACCGCATTAGCAACGGTACTAATTCCTATACTATCGGTACGCGACCAGATGACTTGCCCGGCGGTATTGATGGCACTTGTCCAGGCGCGGGTTACATTGCTGCCAGCGGAGAGGGTTTGAGTACCACAAGCCATCGTTGTGTTTCCATCGGGGCGTTGGGCGGCGTGGTACAAAGTGCCGTTGGTTACATTGGTGAGGGGTTGTAAAATTTGGCCATTATTTGAAGTGGATAGATATAGTATTTGACCATTTGCGTTGTTGCTTACTATTTGCCAAGTATCTGTTGCGCCGGGCAATAGTACCGCCGCACTTTCGGTCTCCCCCTCTACGCCGTACGCCTGCTCGCCAAGCAATTGTCCATAAGCATCCGTTTGCAACAGATAGATATTGGACGGGTTGCCGCCA
>JAAFHO010000281.1 GCA_013297575.1 Chitinophagales bacterium | reverse complement strand
ATTAAGGTACAATTTTGCCAAAAGCGTCCAAGCCGCGCCCCTGTCGGCACGACCATATTCATTGGTGCGTGGTGCATACAAGTCTGGCTCAATTGCTTTTAGTTCAGATTCGATAAAAGCAAATAGTTCACTACCGGTTGTTTGTTTTGGAATATCACCTACAAATGAATCTTCTTTTGCAAATGGTGTATTGCGGAACAAATCCAAACCGTGCCAGTAACTCAAAGCACGTAAAAAACGCGCTTCGGCACGGTATGCTTTTATTTGGTCGCGGAGTGGTCCTGCTACTTTACGATCGTCGAGTTTTGCATCGGTTGTTTCGCGCAAGTACTCGTTGGTAAGTGCGATTTGTACAAAAATCCTGCTATAGAACGCATACATAAAACCATCGCCATCCGTCCATGTTTGTGCATGGAAGTCCTTGATGGTTTGGTCGTTCCAGCCGATAACCGCTTCATCGGTAGTGAGTTCTTGGTGGTACCAATAACCACGCAAGTATTGTCCGAAGCCTTCGTCAATATCCTTAATATCGGATTGCCCAGCAGGGCCTTGTTGGCCAGAAACCGCCAAACCGGCGTATAATTTGGCCAATACCTGCTTATAGGCTTCGGGGTTTTCATATACCCTATCGGCCACTAAAAGATCGGGGTCGATGGGTTTTGTATTCAGGTCTTTGAAGCAACCTACGGCGCCCAACAATAAAAAGAGGACGCTAAATATTTTAATATTATGTATCATAATAACAATTTTTTTATGGTTTAAAAACTAACACTTACTCCGGCGAGATAAGTACGTGGACGCGGATATACGCTATTGTCGATACCATTATTGATTTCAGGATCCAAACCGTTATACTTAGTTATAACAAAAGGATTTTGAATCGTAGCGTATAAACGCAGGTATTTACCGATCAAGGATTGGAAATTATAACCTGCCGTAATATGGTCAATGCGGAAAAACGAAGCATCGGTAATGAAGTGGTCACTGAATGTTAATTTACTTTGTTCTTTTACATTTAAGTCAACCGCCGATTGATTGATGTTTTGCAAATAATTGGTGGTTTGGTAGAGCCTATTCAAGAAACCCATATCCGTTTGGATATTATTATAGACATAGTTACCAAGGAATGCGCGACCTGCAAAGGAGAAATCGAAATTGGCGATTTTCAAATTACTAGAGATACCAAATGAATACAGTGGTGCTGGTTGTCTGTAGCGGTATTTGTCTTTATTGTCATATTTGCCATTGCCATCGCGATCTACAAATTGACCTTCTAAAATATTGCCATTTTCATCGTATAATTGTTCATAAACAAAGAACGAAGAAGGTGCATAACCAGCAGTGTGGATCTGAATATTATTACCAACGCCACCGGCAATACCGCCAGTTTCCAAACCGTACTTGGTGGAATCGACGATATTGGTGAGTAGTTTCACCCTGTTATAGTTATAGGCCATATTCGTACTCAAGTCCCATCGAACTGTCTTGGTTTTAATCGGTGTCATATTTAGCGACACCTCTACGCCTTTTGTGGTCATTTTGCCTACATTGTCCACCACCACATTGGTCAAATTGGATAATGCGGCAAAGTTGATCTCTGTAAGCATATCAGAAGTATTGCGTTGATAAACATCTACCGAGCCGCTCAATCGGTCGTTGATAATGCTAAAATCAACACCTAAATTAGTAGAACTTGTTTGTTCCCACTTAATGTCATAAGCGTATCCATTTGGGCGGATAATGGTATCAAAAGCACTACCAAATTGGTACTGTACCGTTGGCAAACCCACCTGATAAGTTGGAAGATAAGCATAATCATTACCGATTGCTTGTTGTCCGGTAATACCCCAACTTGCGCGAATTTTTAAGTTATTGAAGTATTTGTTTTTATTTTCAATTATTTTGACAGCAGCTGCTAATGCTGGGAAATTACCCCAACGATGCTCTGGCGCAAAGCGGGAGGTTCCGTCGCGACGCACAGATGCTGTTAATAAGTAACGATCTTTAAAAGTATAGTTCAAGCGGGTAAACATAGACAATAACACCAACTCTGACCCGTCGTAATCGTTTACGGTGTTAGCAGGTGTACCAGCAGCATCAGAATTGACAGAAAGTTTATTTCTTGTAAATTTCTGCCAAGAGTAACCCACCAAAAGATCTATATCATGTACGCCACCAAATGTTTCTTTATAATTCACATACGTTTCCAATAGTGCATTGGTCTTTGTTTCCTCGTATTTGTTATTTGTCCCGCCACCCGTTAAATTATTAAACGAAAAAGCGGCGTAATTAGGGATAACTTTTGTGCCCGAGCCATTGGAACGATCATACGCTAAGTTAAGGTTGTAGCGTAACTGCGGTACTTTAGCAAAACGATAATCGATGGTAGCATTTGTAATATAATGATTTACCGTAGAGTTATCATCTGTTAAGTTCAAACGTGCCAAAGGATTAGTGGTTGCAAGGCTATTTGGATTGCTATTGCCCGTATTGAGCCAAGTAGTATAGCCGCCAAAACGCTCACTGGTATCTTGGCGAACGGGTTGGGTTGGATCAAAACTTAAAGCCCCACCGATCGCACCCTTATCGGCAAAGTGGTTATCGGACAGCATACCTTTAAAGCCCAAATTCAACTGGAGGCGATTATTCAAAAACTTTGGATTCAGGTTGACACCTAATGTATAGCGGCTAAAATTATCTGTTTTGAGCAGACCGTCTTTATTGGTATAGCCTAAAGAAACACGGTATGGCACCATGCCAACACCGCCAGAAAGGCTTAGGTTATGATCTTGGCCAAATGCACTTTGGTAAATTTCATCCTGCCAATCGGTGCTGGTATTACCCAGTAGTTTCAAAGACGGGTGATCCTCCGCATAGTTGGCACGGATAGCAGCCCTGAACTCATCTGCTGTTAGTACATCAATACGACCTGCAGTTTGGCCAGATGACACATTCACGTTATAATCCACTCGGATTTTTTTGCCTAGTGCTCCTTTTTTAGTCGTGATAATGATGACACCACCGGATGCGCGGTTACCATAAATAGCAGCAGCAGATGCATCTTTCAGAACGGTAAATGTTTCAATATCATTTGGATTGATGAGGTTGAGTACGTTCCTGTTACCTGCCAATTCACTGGTTTCCACCGGTACACCATCAATAACGATCAAAGGATCTTTAGAGGCAGTAAGGGAAGATTCGCCGCGGATACGAATTTGAGATCCGCCGCCAGGAGAACCATCTGTTGTGATCACCACGCCAGCTACTTTACCCGCCAGTAATTCCTGTGGGCTGGTAATAGCGCCTCTGTTGAACTTATCGGTGGAGACGGTTTGTACCAAGCCCGTTGCGTCTTCGCGCTTTACGGTACCATAACCGATCACCACTACTTCTTTCAAAATAGCGCTAGTGGACATTGTGATTTGAACGGTATTGGTACCTACGATACTTTGTTCCGTTTCCTGATAACCAGTGTAGTTCACGATCAAGGCCGTAGCGCGGTCGCTCACTTTAATGGTAAAATTACCATCTAGGTCAGTAACAGCACCGTTACCCCTGGATTCTTTTTCGACCAAGGTTACTCCGATGAGCAGTTCACCAGTTTCTTGGTCTTTTACTGTTCCTGTTATGGTGCGTTGGGCGTGGGTAAATTGTACACCCAAACCAACAATGCACATAACGAGCAGTGTTCTCAAGATAAATTTTGTAATAATTTGCATATGAATAGAATAGAATAGTGTATGTTTTTTTTGTGGTGGACTTTGATTTCGTTAGCGATCCAATCGTTTCGAAGCACAAAGTTGCAGAAGAATATTTAATTTTTATTCAATTACCTATGTAAAAATTAGACAAAAACTAATAAGCATCATTTCCAAAAAGCAAATTAACTTTGCGGCAAAGTTACACTAAGTTTTTTTAATACTCCACTATACCAATTAAAGGAAATATTGTAACTTTGCGGCAAACATACACTAAGTTCACTATTCTATTCACTTAATTATTATTACAATGCAATTACGCTTACTTTTCTCGATTATCTTCTGCGCTATGTTGTCAACAACATTTAGCCAGACTTCTATCGGTATTATCGGGCCGGCTACTCCAGGTGGTTGGGATACCGACACCGATATGGTACAAAGCCAAGACAGTGCACACCTTTGGTCTTTGACCATCGTTTTGAACCAAGGTGAGGCAAAATTCCGTCAAGACAATGACTGGGCAGTTAACTGGGGGGCTACAGCTTTCCCAACAGGTGTTGGTACACAAGGTGGCCCAAATATCCCTGTCGCAGCAACAGGTGAATATACCATTACTTTTAACTCCATCACTGGTGCTTATGATTTTGGATATCGTTCAGATATCGGTATCATCGGTAATGCTACTCCAGGCGGTTGGGACAATGACACTGATTTGTACAGAGATGCGGTAGATACCAATAAGTATTTCCGTATTCTTAACTTAACGATTGGTGAAGCAAAGTTCCGTAAAGACAACGCTTGGGCTGTAAACTGGGGCGCTACTGGTTTCCCACAGGACACGGGTTTTCAAGGAGGACCAAATATTCCAATTCCTGCTGCTGGTAAATATCGCGTTGATTTTGATAAATCTACCGGTATTTATCTGTTTACAGAGGTTATTGAATTTGTTTCTATTGGAATTATAGGTAGTGCTACACCAGGTGGTTGGGATACCGACACTGATCTTACAAAAGACGCTGGTAATCCAGATCTTTGGAAAGGCACATTTGATCTTGTGGCCGGTGAAGCAAAATTCCGTGCGAATAATGCTTGGGCGATCAATTGGGGTGATTCTATATTCCCAATTAGTATTGCAACTTTAGGTGGACCAAATATTCCTGTACCAGCTGGCCGTTATTTGGTTTCCTTTAATGTGAAAACTGCTGAGTACAAGTTCTTATTAATCGGTAATTATACTTCTATGGGTATTATCGGTAACGCTACACCAGGTGGTTGGGACAACGACACGGATATGACGCAAGACCCTAATGATGAATCTATTTGGAAAGTCCGTTTAGTATTGACGGATGGCGAAGCAAAATTCCGTGCTGATAATGCTTGGGATGCAAACTGGGGTGCAGGTGATTTCCCATCTGGTATTGGTGAATTTGGTAGTGGCCCTAATATTCCAATCCCAGCTGGTGAGTATAAAATCACTTTTAACTCTACTACTGGCGAATACAACTTTGAAATTTTAGTGGTATTTCAAACAGTTGGTCTTATCGGACCTGCTACACCAAACGCAAACTGGGACGTGGACGTAGATATGACCAAAGATGCTGTAAATGAGTCGTTTTGGACAATCCCTTCTATCGTTTTAACGGACGGTGAAGCAAAATTCCGTGCAGAAGACGCATGGGCAGTAAACTGGGGCTTGGATGCATGGCCTGCTGGTACTGGTACACAAGACGGAAAGAACATTCCGATTACTGGCGGTACATATAAGGTTACACTCAATTCAGATAGCGGTGATTATGCCTTTGGCCCTACATCTTCTACTACTGATTTGTTACAATCTAACAGCATCAGCGTGGCACCTAACCCTGCTAAAGACGTAATGAATATTACCATTGAAGCAGCAGAGTTGCAAGGTGACGTACAGGTGATTTTGTTCAATACATTGGGTCAACGTGTGTTGGAGCAAAATATGAACATCCAGCAAACAGCATCGATCAATGTAGCAGGTATCGTGCCTGGTAAATATACATTGCACATGACTAATGGTAAATATATCGTTGGTAAATCTGTTGTAATTGTAAAATAAGATTTGATAATACCCTGACGATTAGGCCGGGTTATCAAATACAAAAGGAATAGGTCGCTTCTGCCAAAGGAGCGGCCTATTTCTTTTATTTGTAAAAAAAAGCAGAAATACGAACAGATTTTTACCTTTGCCCCACTATTTACGTTCCGCATCTAAAATATTTAATATGGCTGTACCTCAAATTATCCCCGATAAAGTTCCAAAGCACATTGCCATTATCATGGATGGTAATGGCCGATGGGCCAAACAAAAAGGTATGCCTCGTGTATTGGGGCATCGAAGCGGGGTGAAAAGTGTACGCGAAGTAACCGAAGCAGCAGCGCAAGTGGGCGTTGAGTACCTCACGTTGTATGCTTTTAGTACCGAAAACTGGAACCGCCCACCCGCCGAAGTAACGGCACTGATGAGCCTTTTGGTAGAAACGATTAAAGGCGAAATTCGGGATTTGAACAAAAATGGGGTGCGTTTATTGGCCATTGGTGATATTGAAGCACTACCGGCTGGCACCTACAAAGCGCTGATGGATGGTATTGAAAAAACAAAAAACAATACCCGGATTAGTTTGGTATTAGCCCTGAACTATTCTGCAAAATGGGAAATCCTACATGCCACCCGCATGCTGGCTACACAAGCTGCCGCAGGGACGCTCAACCCCGCAGATATTGACGAAGCAGCCTTCGAAAATGTACTCAGTACCAAAGGAATTCCCGATCCAGAACTCCTCATTCGTACCAGCGGAGAGACCCGTATCTCTAATTTTCTACTGTGGCAAATTGCCTATGCTGAATTGTATTTTACGCCTGTTTTTTGGCCCGATTTCGGTAAAGAAGAACTGCTTGAGGCCATTTCTGATTATCAGAATAGGGAGCGGAGGTTTGGGAAAACTAGTGAGCAATTGGGGTAGATATTAAATATTTTTCAAACAAAATAGTATTTATTAATTCTAGTTCCTAATTTATCTTTGCCTGATACTTAATCATAACCACCACCACATCTATGTCCAAACTCAACACCTGGGTTGCAATGCCCAATAATTCTGATTTTTCCATACATAACCTGCCTTTTGGCGTTTTTTCCATAGGCAATAGCGCTAAATCGCTCGGAATAGCCATCGGAGTGCATATTGTTGACCTCCATTATTGGGCGCAATTGGGCTGTTTTAAGGAAATTATACCACAAAATGATGTATTTTCAGCCGATACGCTCAATCATTTTATCAGTTTGGGCAAAACGGCTACCAATGCGGTTCGTAGCAAAGTACAAGAAATCCTTTGCGACCCCGAAAGTACCCTAAAAAACGACCCTCGTGCCCTTGTTGCTCAATCGGAGGCCACCATGCACCTCCCCGTAGCCATCGGCGACTATACAGATTTTTATTCCAGTATTGAGCACGCCACCAATGTAGGAAAAATGTTCCGCGACCCAGCCAATGCCTTGCTGCCCAATTGGCGACACCTTCCCGTAGGTTACCACGGTAGGGCATCGTCGATCGT
>JAAFHO010000279.1 GCA_013297575.1 Chitinophagales bacterium | reverse complement strand
CAGTTGTTTTGGCAGTTTATGTCCGAGACTGGTTTAATTGTATCTGCGGCTCTAGTGATTGGTTTTCTGTTGGCTTGGATCGCTTTACCATATTTAAATGCGTGGATCAACGAAGATTTACAAATTGGCCGTCCAATGTTGGCAACATTATTGGTTTTTTCTACCATTTTAGGGCTTGTTCTTACATTTTTGGCTGGTTTTTATCCTGCCTTCATGCAGGCGCGCTTCAATCCGGTTACCTCGATGAAAAGTGCTTCGGAACTACCTAAAGCGAGTGGTTTTTCTTTGCGTCGCGTATTGGTTACTACTCAATTTGCCATCTCCCAAATGCTTATTATTGGCGCAGCAATAGTTACAGCACAAATGCAACATGCGCAGAACGCAGATTGGGGCTTTAGACCAGGAACTATGCTTACAGTAGAAATTCCAGACAATAAAAAGGCTAAAAATTTGCAACAACTCATCGGACAAATTGCAGGTGTGCAAAGTACATCCCTTTGTTATCAACCACCAGCCTCGGATAATGTAAACCATACAGGTGTATTTTACGATAAACGCCCTCAGCCGGAGGCATGGCTACTCAATAACAAACCCGCTGATACTAACTATCTTGGTACTTTCGGGCTACAATTGGTGGCAGGCCGCAATTTATACCCCAGCGATACTGCACGTGAGTTTTTGGTGAATGAAACATTTGTTAAAAAATTAAATTTGGCATCTCCAGCGGATATTTTAAACAAAACGATCCGTATGGATAGGACAGAAGGACCGATCGTGGGTGTTGTTCACGACTTCCTGACTTGGGGCATATCCGATCCAGTGACTGCGATTGCTATCTCATCGGATGCTTCCAGTTATGCGACCTGTGCCATCCAATTATCGCCGGGCAATCCTACAACCGCCCTTACTCAAATCCAAAAAATATGGGAAACGGAGTTCCCCGATAATTACTACCAACACCGGTTTATGGAAGATAATGTTGCAAGTTTCCTGGAAAGTGAAACGATGATTTTGCGCTTAGTACGCACGTTTGCAGGCATTGCTGTGTTTATTGGCTGCCTTGGTTTGTATGGCTTAGCGTCTTTTATGATTACGCGCAAACGCAAGGAAGTAGGTATCCGAAAAGCACTTGGGGCAAGTATTTTGGGCATTCTTTGGTTATTTGGAAAGGAATATACACGCTTGATTACGATTGCGTTTGTTGCCTCAGCACCGTTGGCTTGGTTTGCCATGAATAGCTGGTTAAAGGATTATGTGTATAGGATCTCTATTGGTTTTGGTTTCTTTGTTTTTTCATTATTGCTTACCTTTTTGATTGCTGCGTTAACTGTTGGTATCCAGAGTATTCGGGCGGCATTGGCCAATCCAGTAAGTTCGTTGCGGAGCGAGTGAGTAATTAACTAAGAAGCGTACTTCATAGTGTCGGCATAGGGTTTGCACCCTATGTTGGATATGTCGCCCTTACAGGGCTTTGTCGTGTCCATGCTTCATAGGGTTCGCACCCTATGTTGGATATGTCGCCCTTACAGGGCTTAGGCGTGCCCATGCACTTAAGTTTAAAAGTGTTAATGTATTTTGTGAATTTTAAACCTTAAGTAAAGGCCAAGCCCTGTAAGGGCGACATATCTAGCATGGGGTACAACCCTATGTGTGTACGCGTATGGCGACAACGCATATGGCGACAACGCATATGGCGACAACGCGAATGGCGGCAACGCGTATGGCGACAACGCGAATGGCAACAACGCGTATGGCGACAACGCGTATAGGGCGACGCATATAGGGCAACGCATATTCTCCAACACATATGAGATAACGCGTATTGAACAACACATATTGACTAATATTGACCAACACCTATTGACCAACAAGTATTGGTCAACGCATACGCCCCCCCAAACACCCACGAACAAATTACCCAAATCTATCCACATAGACCCACTCCAAGAGCAGCAAATAAACCACCCAGTGCATCTTCCATAAAGTACTTTTGCCCCTTTTTTGCAAACAGGCAGATTAAATCTCATTAATTTTATTAAAAATGTAGTACTTTAGCCCTGAAAAACACGTGCGTTGATTTGACATGAAAAATATAAAGATCTTTTATCTCCTTTTTATTAGCCTACTTTACAGTAACTCATTGATTGCCACACATATAGTAGGCGGCGAAATCACTTATACCTGTTTAGGTGATAGTTTATATGAAATCAGATTAAGCGTTTACCGCGATTGCTTTAATGGAATTCCTCCTTTTGACAATCCAGCTTCCATTGGTATAGCCAATTCGAACTATGAAATCATAGAATCTATATTAGTAAATTGGGAATTAGTTGACGATACACTTGGTATTTACCTCAATAATCCTTGCCTTACGCGTCCACCCAATATTTGTGTACACCGTACTACTTACGCTGCAATGCTTAGTCTAAAAGGAATAGCACCAAGTGCGGGAGGATATAAATTTATTTACCAACGTTGTTGCAGGAATATGCTGATCCGAAATATACCCCTCCCAGAAGACGTAGGTATCACCATTATTTCTGAATTAGAGCCCACTTCTATTGCATCCTGTAATTCAAGTGCAGTTTATAATAATTGGCCGCCATTAGCAATATGTGTCCACGAACCTATTGATTTTGATCATTCTGCTACCGATCCAGATGGCGATTCATTAGCATATCGACTTTGTACGCCGCTAGATGGTGGCACACCAGATGTACCAATGCCACAGCCACCTAACAGCGGACCATACGCAGAAGTAAATTGGTTGCCCCCATACGACCTGAGTAATTTATTAGGAGGACAACCCTTAGCAATTGATCCTAAAAATGGATTTATGACTGGTATCCCCAACCTAGTCGGTAATTTTGTTGTCGGTGTTTGTGTCGATGAATACCGAAATGGGGCTGTTATTTCAACCACAAGACGCGATTTTCAGTATAATGTAGCAGATTGTGGCGTACCCGTAGCCGCCTATACCGCACCTGTCCGACAATGTGATAGTCTCAAAGTTTCGTTTATTAACCAAACTGAATTAAATCAATTAGGCATTTCTAATTGGTATTTTGACTGGGGAGGCGATTTATCTTTGTTTTCTACGGAAAAAAATCCTGTTTTTACCTATCCCGATACAGGTCAATACCAAGTAGCGCTGATTATCAATCCTGGTTATAGTTGTTGCGATACAGTGATTCAAAATGTTTGGCTTTCCAAAACAATAACAGATGCCGTTTTGACCGTTAATTATGACAAATGCGATGCAGCAGGATTAAGTGTCAGTCTTATAGACAAAAGTACCGACCCAATATATGGTATAGATTATATCAATTGGTACGTATCAGGACCCGGCAATTTCAATTTTAGTTCAAATGAAGGCAACACCAGTTTTCAAGCCAGTGCGGTAGGCGATTATACGGTAGTGCTGACCGCCACAGGCAATAATGGATGTTCGGATGAAATTACGTTGCCCTTCAATATTCCGTTCGCTCCCGGTATCGCACTCTTTGACACCTATTCTATCTGTGTGGGTGATAGCATTGAACTATACCCAAATGCAGATCAAGGGTTAATTTATGCATGGACACCATCACCCGAAATAAGCAATACCACCATAGCCAGTCCACTTGTTTCCCCAGATAGTACCAGTATCTTTAAGGTATTGATCAAAGAACCCGACCTTCCATGCGTTTGGAATAAAGAAGTAACAGTGCAAGTCCTCGCTGCCGGACAATTAAGTGCGACAGCGACTCCTCCGACGATTCTTAATGGTGAGTCAAGCCAATTAAATGCGATTTTCCCCTTAAAAGTAGGTTATAATTGGTCGCCTTCCGGCACTTTAACCAACCCAAATATTGACAACCCACTCGCAACACCTTCAACAACAACAGATTATACCGTAACCATTAGTTCTACTTCTGGATGTACCCAAGAAGTCACTGTTCGTGTAGTTGTGCTTGACCCGATTTGCGACGAGCCATTTGTCTTTTTCCCAACTGGCTTTTCGCCAAATGGCGATGGCGAAAATGATATATTGAAAATGGAAAGCAGGTACACATCAGAGGTGTATTGGATGATATATAACCGATGGGGAGAAAAAGTATTTGAAACCAACGATATTAATGGAACTTGGGATGGTTTCTATAAAGGTAAGCCCCAACCCGCAGAAACCTATGGCTATTATTATCGAATACGTTGCCTTAATGAACAAGTAAAGGAGAAAAAGGGCAATGTAACTTTGCTACGTTAGAGTATCACTAAAAAACACACCTAATGACATTTTGTCATTAAATAAATCCGATTAATGACAAAATGTCATTACGCGAGTTCAATATTGTCTTTTTGACACTTAAAAAGGTATTGGTACAGGGTTTGAATAAGAGTCAATGTCGAACAATCGACAAGATTTTGTAACAATTTAAACATAAACTGATATGACATTTGTAAAGCATCAAACAGCACACCCCTTCAGAAACGCTTGGAACGATTTTTTCCTTAGCCCAGCGTGGGAACAACAAACAACACAACAAGCAGCGGTAAATATTTTAGAAACCGAAAACGGGTTTCGCCTCGAAGTGGTAGCACCGGGATTCGAAAAAGAAAATTTTTCAGTTAAAATTGAAAAAAGTATTTTAACCGTATCCGCGAAAAAAGAAACGCAAAAAGAAGAAGGTGCAGCACAACCTGTTTTCCGTCGCAGAGAATTTACTCAAAACGCATTTGAGCGTTCTTTTAAACTACCAGAAACCATTGATAACGAGCAAGTTAATGCTAGTTTAGTAAATGGTATTTTGCTGGTTGATTTGGTCAAAAAACCTGAATTAGTGCCTGCGGTAAAGAATATAAGTATTGCCTAACCTTGTAATTAAAGCGTATTTATAACATCTTAAAGTTGCTCCGAGCCTCGGGGCAACTTTTTTTTTGTTGAACAATTTAAAAAATAGCCCTAATTCTCTTAAACAAATAACAACATTTAAACGTTACACTTAAATAACACAAGTAAAGTACACGTAGAAAAAGATCTAAACAGTTGTTTCAAACTGTAATTATTTCATAAAGTTAGTTAATAGGGTTTTAGGTGTTTTCGGGAGTCATTTGCAGTAATGCAAGGCTCCCCATTTTTTTTATATCTTTGCACCTTCAAAAAAATTACAAACTCGTGAACATCACCGATTCATCCTTTACTGAAACAAACCTGATAAAAGGGCTTTCCGAATCCGATACTAATACTATCCAATTTATATACACACAATACAAGTTGGATATTATTAAATCTGTACAGACGGCAGGAGGCACTATTGCAGATGGGAATGTATTTTTTCAAACTGCACTCATTGATGCAGCTCAACTTTCGAGGCAACATCGACTGCCAGAAGATGTCCCACTGAAAGAAGTATTCACGCATTTAGCCCAAAGCCATTACCTAGCTTGGAGCAAAAGAAATGTAGCCACAGATCAAGTGGATACAGAACAGGATACCTCAACAACACCATCTTGGATACCCAGCAATACAGCGCTATCCCAAACACGTAAGCATATTTTTGTTTGGAAAACAATGGGCAAACTGAGCAGCGGCTGCCAAATTTCACTCATGCAACAACAAGTGGAAGACGACACCACCTGCAAGACTGAATTAGTGCAAGCACTTGCAACACCGGGATCAGAATTACCTGAATCGGACACAAAATTGCCAGAATATGCCATAGAAGCATTGCTCCGTAAAGAAGATTTCCTCATTTGGAAAACAGTAAGAAGGTATGATGATAATATAGACCGTGGCCTTACCTTCGATGGAAATGAGATAAAATCGGATAATACAATAGCAAAATATGCTTTTATTACATTAATGATGATTACCCTAGCCTACGTAGGGTTTACAATGTATAATCGACCAAAATCAACCGAAGAAATCTTTAAACAAAATTTTGAACCGCCGCAAAGTCTATTAGACGACATGAATCGCCGCTATGAAAACGATACCGCAGCCACCATTCGACCAGAACGCTGCTCCCAATTATTGGCACAAGCAGATGCCTTTTACGCCGAAAAAAATTATGCCGCGGCTCAAGATCCTTTATATGAAATACTCAACAACGATGAACTGGAGTCCTGCCGATCCGATGCCATGTTTGCACTGGGCATTATTAGCCTAAAAACAAATGACCCAGGCGAGGCACTTCAGTTTTTATCAAAAATTGATAATATTGAGGTATATGGTGAAGACCTTTACTGGTATCAAGCATTGGCTTTTGTGCAAATGGCCAAACGCAGCGCATCCTATCGCGTCGTTGCACAACGAGCAATGGAGCGTTTTTTGGAGAATACCCGCAATGAAACACGTAGAAAACAAGGCGAAAACATGTTAAAGGAATTAAAATAAAAAAAAACTTCAAAAAAACTTGCACAGTATTGTAAGTGCTTGTAATTTTGCATCGCTTTTGAAGAAAGGCATTGGTTCTGGGTCATGGTGTAACGGTAACACAGCAGTTTTTGGTACTGTTTTTCAGGGTTCGAATCCTTGTGACCCAACTTCTAATAAAACGCTCAATTGATTGGTTAACAATCGATTGGGCGTTTTTCTTTTTATCTTATGATGCGATTGCTTTCCCTATTTTTTCTTTTTCCCTTTTTAAGTTGTCAAACACCCCCGCAGTCAAACAAGGTTATATTGCCTGCTTTTTACGCTTGGAAAACAAGTTTCAATCCTGCACATTGGGAAATTCAAACGCTCAGGCAATGGAATGCAAAAAGAGTATATGTAAAATATGCCGATTTAGATTGGAAGGACAAAAAAGGGGTTTATCCCATTTCCACTACGCGTATTCAAGCCGATAGCCTTCCATTGGATATAGCGATTGTCCCCGTTTTCTTTATTGTAAATCGCGTTTTTACAAAAATATCAGCACAAGAAACCTCCAATTTGGTGCAATATATCCTACAACAAATACCTCAATCCCCTAACCGAAGCATACCTGAAATACAATTGGATTGCGACTGGACGGCCAGTACTCGTGAAAAATATTTCCTTTTCCTACAATTACTAAAAGAACAAATAGCCGTTCAACAATGGGCGACAAAACCAATTTTGAGCGCAACGATTAGGCTACACCAAGTTAAATACCGAGACCAAACAGGTATTCCGCCCGTAGATCGTGGCCTTTTGATGCTGTACAATTTTGAAAATCCAAGCAAAGCATCCGTTCACAATTCTATCATAGACCCTAAAATAGCAAAAACGTATTTCGCGCCCCCCGTAGCCCCCTACCCTATCCCCCTCGATGCTGCTCTGCCGCTGT
>JAAFHO010000028.1 GCA_013297575.1 Chitinophagales bacterium | reverse complement strand
GTTGGAATAAAGGTACAAATTCAGGCTTCAGATTTTGGTCTCAGATTTTCTGTTTTTTTGCGCGAATAGCCTACCTATTTAAGTAGAAAAAGAGGAAATATGAGGGCAAAAGATGTGCATCAATCTGGACCTTTATTTCGGCACCATTCCTTAACATCGTTTGATTGGTTAGGTTGTCCATGTACCCGACAATACCTATATTATACAGCGCATTGTTTGGTTTTTTGCATAAATTTATGGGATACTTTACGGTTTTCATGGACAAAACCTACGGAGCCGAAGTATTATATGGTCTCTTTACAAGCCCTATAAATATCCGCCCATTCATCTCGGCGTTTTACAACGGTTTCCAAATATTCATTCCACACCAAAGCATCTTGTACAGGATCCTTTACAACTGCTCCTGTTAGGCTAGAAGCAATATCAGAAGCCGTAAGCCTGCCATCTCCGAAATGAGTAGCGAGTACCATGCCACTATTTACTACTGATATGGCCTCGGCTGTACTCATACTACTACCGGGCGATTTTAGTTTGGTTTTACCATCCGCAGTAACACCGCCACGGAGTTCCCTGAAAATAGTTACAATTCGATTGATTTCTTCGAGTAAATGCTTGTCAATCGGCATTTCGAGGACTTGCGCATAATCCTTTATCCGTCTTTGCACAATTTCTACTTCTTCTGCCTGACTAGCAGGGGAGGGGAGTATCACGGTATTAAAACGGCGTTTCAAAGCACCTGATAATTCGTTTACGCCCTTGTCGCGGTTGTTGGCTGTAGCAATAATATTGAATCCGCTGATAGCCTGCACCTGTGTATTCAATTCTGGTATGGGCATAATTTTTTCGGACAAGACCGTAATTAAGGTATCTTGTACTTCCGAACTCATGCGTGTCAATTCTTCCATCCTGCAAATTTGCCCTTTGCGCATAGCATTCATCAATGGTGTCACGACCAATGCGCCTTCGCTCGGTCCTTCTGCCAATAATCGGGCATAGTTCCAGCCATAACGTACGGCATCCTCCGAGGTACCTGCTGTACCCTGTACCAAAAGCGTCGAATCTCCACTAACCGCGGCTGCAATATGTTCCGATACCCATGATTTAGCAGTGCCGGGTAAGCCATACAATAACAACGCGCGATCAGTGACCAAAGTAGCTACTGCAATTTCCATCAAACGACGGCTACCTATATACTTAGGGCTTACAACAAAACCATTGTCCAGAGTGCCACCTACAAGATAAGTGACTACTGCTTGTGGCGAAAGCCGCCAGTTTTCAGGACGTTTTGCGGTATCTTGTTGACTAAGTACATTAATTTCCTCTGCATAGAGGTCTTCTGCGAATGCGCGGAGAATAGTGGACATGGAGGTGGTATGAATTGTATAGCGCAAAGATAGGTCTTTAGCGATGTCCTGTTCTATGTTTAGGATAAGTTTGTTGTTTTCTATATCGTACAACCTGAGTACTTATAATATAATAAATGTGTCCAAGTACTTTAATCGCAGTCGGATTGATACGTTTATATATATACTTGTTTGTGGCAATTTTCTAGTCTCGTGCTGAAAAGTATTCCTGGGGATGCTCAATGCTTTAAGTACCCCCAGGAAGTAATGGGCTACGAACTATTGTGCTACACTGCATTTTTTTTGATCTTCAGCACTGCACTTTACCTTGCATGCTTCCAATTGTTCCGGTGTGCACTTGCTCATATCGCAATGGGCAGGCAAAGCACCATCGATAGAAATGTTTGCCGCTGCGGTATTTTGCCCCGCAGTACATTTAGATGTGCAAGATTCTTTTTGAGCGGATGCCTCAGCAGGTAATGCGCAGCAATCCGATTTTTTTGACATTAGGCTAAAAGCAAGGCATGCGCCAGTGATGGCAACGCCTGCAATAATAAGAGGCCATTTCTTTTTCATGTTGTTGTAAATTTTAAGAACGTGTAAATAATAAATCTATTTTCGGTGTAGATCGCTAGTAAAGGTAAGTCATTTATGCGATTTTGAAGGAATTTTAATTTTTTTTAAAAAAAAGTCACAAACAAATGAACCATGATGTTGTCTAATTTGTTTTAGGGAAGTTCGTTTCGATGGAAACAGTTAAACAGCGTTAAAACCACATTATTTTTGGCTTATTTTTTATTGTGAAAAAAAAATAAAAAAATTTTCAGAAAATATTTGGCGGATTGATTGTGACGGTATTACCTTTGCACTCGCTTTTGAAAAGGGGGTTTAAATCAACTTAAAAAGCGTAGTTGTTTGACAGTTTTACCAAGTTAACACTTCACCGAAGTGAAAGTATATAAGCCACTGTAGCTCAGTTGGTAGAGCAGCTGATTTGTAATCAGCTGGTCGGCGGTTCGAGTCCGTCTAGTGGCTCAATTTAATTCGGAATGTGGGATGCAGCATGCTGAATTTAGTATCTTTAGAGGTAATAAATTCTACATACTGTGTCCCTTATTTTTTGTGTTCAAAAAGGGGGTGCCCCGGAGTTGGAGAGCCGGGACAGACTGTAAATCTGTTGTTTCAACGCTGAGTAGGTTCGAATCCCACCACCCCCACTTGTGAGTTTATCCGAAAGGATAGAAAAGGAAAGTGTAGTTCATTTTATATTTTTCTTTTTAAACACTCGCGGTGGTAGCTCAGTTGGTAGAGCGTCAGCCTTCCAAGCTGAATGTCGCGAGTTCGAATCTCGTCCGCCGCTCCAAAAGATAAAGATACTTCATCTACACTTATTATATTCTTAGTTTTAAAGAATATTTTTCTGTTACAAATTACTAAGGCCTGTAAAGTAGGCATTTTTATGCAATTCTTTATTATTACAACGGTCACACATAATACACACACTCACTCGCATTCACGCACACACGCCAAAATGCCGTTGTAGCTCAGGGGTAGAGCACTTCCTTGGTAAGGAAGAGGTCGAGAGTTCAATTCTCTTCAACGGCTCTCTGCATCCACACACTACACCACCACACACGCACACAAACAGCAAAGAAAATTCTACTGAGTTTTTTTTGTATTATTAAATATCATTTTTTAAAATTTAGATTTTTCTAAACCAATGGCAAAAGAGACATTTGTCCGTTCCAAACCGCACGTTAACATTGGTACGATTGGCCACGTTGACCATGGTAAAACCACCCTGACTGCAGCCATCACCTTCGTTCTGTCGCAAAAAGGTCTGGCAAAGAAAACAGATTATGACGCCATTGATGCCGCTCCCGAAGAAAAAGAGCGTGGTATCACTATCAACACGGCGCACGTAGAATACGAAACATTAGCTCGTCACTACGCTCACGTTGACTGTCCAGGCCACGCCGACTATGTGAAAAACATGATCACTGGTGCTGCTCAGATGGACGGTGCTATCTTGGTATGTGCTGCAACTGATGGCCCAATGCCACAAACTCGTGAGCACATCCTTTTGGCGCGTCAGGTAGGTGTTCCACAAGTAGTTGTTTTCATGAATAAAGTAGATCTCGTTGATGACGCAGAAATGCTTGAACTCGTTGATATGGAATTGCGTGAGTTGTTGAGCTCTTATGGCTTCGATGGCGATAACGCTGCTATTATCCAAGGTTCTGCATTGAAAGCGCTTGAAGGAGATGCTCATTACACTGCTAAAATCGAAGAGTTGATGGAAGCCTGTGATACACAGATTCCTGCTCCTGTTCGCGAAGTAGATAAGCCATTCTTGATGCCTGTAGAAGACGTGTTCACGATCACTGGTCGTGGTACTGTTGCTACTGGTCGTATCGAGCGCGGTGTAATCAACGTTGGTGAGCCAGTTGAAATCATCGGTATGATGAAACCAGAAGAGAAGCCATTGACTTCTACGATCACAGGTGTGGAAATGTTCCGCAAATTGTTGGATCGCGGTGAAGCAGGTGACAATGCTGGTCTTCTTCTTCGCGGTATTGAAAAAGATGACATCAAGCGTGGTATGGTTATCTGTAAGCCAGGTAGCGTTAAACCACACAAGAGCTTCAAATGCTCTGTGTATGTACTTGGTAAAGATGAGGGTGGCCGTCACACGCCTTTCTTCAACGGTTACCGTCCACAGTTCTATTTCCGTACAACAGACGTAACTGGTGACGTAAAACTCCCAGCAAATGTTGAGATGGTAATGCCTGGTGACAACGTTGAGTTGGAAGTGCATCTCCTCAGCACAATCGCTATGGAAAAAGGTCTTCGTTTCGCGATTCGCGAAGGTGGCCGTACCGTAGGTGCTGGTCAGGTTACTGAAATCATCGCATAAATATAAGTTGTGAGGTATAAGCGATGAGATACGGGTTTTAATACTTGCATCTCATTACTTATACCTCATTTCTCATTTCCAAAATAGGGGCATAGCTCAATTGGTAGAGTGGAGGTCTCCAAAACCTCAGGCTGCGGGTTCGAGCCCTGCTGCCCCTGCTAAAATTTAAAAGTAACGGTTCTCTGCGTTCGTTGCGTGCTTTTGCACCAGCGAACTTTTGCACAAATAGAGTACTGTTTTCAAGTGTTCACAACAATGGATAAATTAACACTTTACTTAAGAGAAAGCTATCAGGAACTTACTAAAGAAGTAACCTGGCCAACAGTGGAGCAGCTCATAGATAGTACCTTAGTCGTTTTGGCTGCTACTGCAATCCTTGCTACTGTTATTTTTGCAATGGATGTGATTAATAGCATCGTATTCAAAATGCTTTACGGTATCTAATACCATTTTAATGGCGGTGTGTAATGATACACCATCTTATTAATTTTATTTTACCTAATTATTCTAATGGCAGCTGAGCAGCAGGATCTTATTGATAGCAAATGGTATTCACTCCGCGTAATTAGCGGTAAGGAAAAATCCATTAAGGAGCGTATTGATAAAGAAGTGAAAATTTCAGGATGGGAGCATATTGTTTTAAACGTTATTGTCCCAACTGAAAAGGTATATAAAATTGTTAACGGGAAAAAAGTCGTTAAAGAACGAAACCTCCTTCCTGGCTATATTCTAGTAGAGGCATTAAATGGTCGTTTAAATGGCGAAATCTCCAAATCTATCGGCGATGTACCCAATGTAATACATTTCCTCGGAAAAGATACGCCACTCCCAATGACACAGATGGAAGCTAATCGCTTGTTGGGGAAAGTAGATGAAAGTTCCGAATCCGGTGAAATCATGTTAGAACCTTATCTTGTAGGTGAAACAGTGAAAGTAATCGATGGCCCATTTGCCGAGTTTATCGGTGATGTGCAGGAAGTAAATGAAGAAAAGAAAAAACTTAAGGTTATTGTGAAAATTTTCGGTCGTGGTACCGAAGTCGAACTTAACTTTATGCAAGTAGAAAAAATCAGCTGATAAAAGTGCCAATTACCGCGTTGCCAATCTTCTCCGCAACGCCAGCTTTCAACAGGGACTTGCGCAGCAACTTTTATTAAACTTTATAAGCAAAATTTTTCGGGCTTACCCCCGGCTAATGAAATATCATGGCAAAAGAAGTAGATGTGTTTATTAAACTCCAGGTGAAAGGCGGTCAAGCCAATCCCGCTCCACCAATCGGTCCAGCTCTTGGTTCGAAAGGTGTGAATATTATGGAGTTCTGCAAGCGTTTTAATGCTCAGACAACAGAGCAGATGGGTAAAGTATTACCGGTGATTATTTCGGTGTACAAAGACAAAACTTTTGACTTTATCGTCAAAACTCCACCTGTAGCTGTACAACTCTCTGAATTCGGTAAAACGACTAGGCAAAAAGGTGCTAAAACGAAATTGGGCGGCTCTGCTGAACCAAATCGTAAAAAGGTCGCTTCTGTGACCTGGGAAAATGTACGTACAATCGCGGAAATTAAAATGCCCGACTTAAACTGCTTTACCATTGATGCTGCGATGAAAATGGTGGCTGGTACAGCAAGGAGTATGGGTTATACCGTGACAGGTACATCTCCTTGGGAGAAAAACTAGTCTTTATCAGGCGTTTTTCTTTCAATACTATTTAAGTAATATTTTTAACAGGGAGTCTTGGTAGTAGAAAGGACATTATTTTGAACAAGATGTGGCGCACTTAATTTAGTCGTTTATGTCAATACCCAAAATAGGAATCCTAAAACCACTAAGGCGTTTAACCTTAATTTTTTTATGGCAAAATTATCAAAAAAGCGCAAAGCCGTTGAAGGCAAAGTGGATGCCGATAAGCTATACGTGATCAAAGAAGCGATGACGTTGGTGAAAGAAGTAAACACTGCCAAATTCAACGCATCGGTGGACATTCACGTCCGCCTCGGTGTCGATCCGCGCAAAGCCGACCAAGCCCTTCGCGGTACGGTCTCTCTTCCACACGGCACTGGTAAGACTAAAAAAGTACTTGTGTTTTGCACGCCCGATAAAGCGGCTGAAGCAACAGCAGCAGGTGCTGACTTTGTAGGTCTCGAAGAGTATATCCAAAAAGTTTCTGATGGCTGGATGGAAGCAGACGTTATTGTGGCAACACCAAACGTAATGGCTCAATTAGGTAAAGTGGCTCGTATCCTCGGTCCACGTGGCTTGATGCCAAACCCTAAAACAGGTACCGTTACAAATGATGTTACTACGGCGATCAATGAACTCAAAAAAGGCAAGATTGCATTCCGTGTTGATAAATTCGGTATCGTGCATGCTTCTATTGGTCGTGTGTCTTTTTCTCCGGAACAACTGTCCGAAAATGCACAGGAACTTGTTGCAACATTGGTAAAAATGAAGCCTTCCTCTGCGAAAGGTACTTACATGCGTACCATTTCTGTTGCAAGTACAATGAGCCCAGGCATTGCAGTTGAACCAAAATCATTCAAAGTGTAATTTAGCGACCGCTAAAACACCATTCATTCATTTTCAGCCACTTACATTTCAAACATAATTTCAGAAATGACAAAAGAGGAAAAAACAGCGGCCATTGCGGAGTTACACGAAGAACTTACAGGAACATCGTTCTTTTATCTAGCAGACTCCTCAACGCTATCCGTTGGTAAAGTAAATAAATTGCGCCGCTTGTGCTTCGAGCGTGGTATTACGATGAAGGTTGCCAAAAACACCCTTATCCGTAAAGCCCTCGAAGGTGCACCGGAAAGCAAAGGTTATGCAGGTCTTTATGACATTTTGCACGGACCGACAACTATTCTTATTTCAGAAAATCCGAAAGCGCCAGCTATCTTGATCGACGAATTCCGCAAAACGGAAGCACGCCCAATCTTGAAAGCAGCTTATATCGATTCTGCACTCTTCATCGGTGACGAGCAATTAAAGCCGCTTACCAAGTTGAAGTCGAAAGAAGAGATGATTGGCGAAATCATCGGATTATTGCAATCTCCAGCGAAACGCATCGCCAGCCAACTTACTGCCTCTGGTATTAAGATTGCTAGCATCGTTAAAACGTTGGAAGAGCGCGGCTAAATTTGGCTTCCAAGTAACACGCATATTACCCATTAGATTTTTATTTGAAAACATCACTGGATTTATATCAAAATCCGGAGATACTTATTCTTTTTCGCAAACATTTTAAATTGTATTAGAAAATGGCAGATTTGAAGGCGTTAGCCGAACAATTAGTAGGCCTTACTATTAAAGAAGCCAATGAATTGGCTGGTATTCTTAAAGACGACTACGGCATTGAGCCAGCAGCAGCAGCAGCAGTTGCAGTAGCCGCTCCAGCAGCAGCAACTGAAGCAGCAGCTGAAAAAACAGAGTTCGATGTAGTTCTGAAAGATGCAGGTGCTAATAAACTCAACGTAGTTAAAGAGGTTAAGAATCTTCTTGGCCTTGGCTTGAAAGAAGCTAAAGACCTCGTTGACGGTGCTCCTAGCCCGCTTAAAAGCGGCGTAAGTAAAGCAGAGTCTGAAAGCATCAAAGCAGCGCTTGAAGCTGTTGGTGCTGTTGTAGAAGTAAAGTAAGCCTGATTTGTGTCCGACGAGGTATTTTTCCTCTTTTTCACAAAACACTTACTATTACATCTCCAATGCTCGCTTTAAATTCGACGACTTTATAACAACAAGGCTTAACATCTTCTGTGCACCTGCACGGTTGATGTTAAGCCTATTGTTGTCTGTAAAAGAACCTTTTGAAACATTTGCGCGTTATAGTTTAGATAATTAGTTTTATTCAAAACTAAATCACTTCTATCCAAAACTATCAACCGTCTCAATATTGAAATATTTTGCAAAATATGACCAATAACGGCAGTATCAAAGGCGTGAAAACCGGTGTTCAAGAAAGGGTTAACTTTGGGAAGATTCGCCTTTCCGGCTATCATCCTGACCTTCTTGAAATCCAGTTGAAATCGTTCCAAGAGTTTTTCCAGTTGGAAACAACACCCGATAACAGGGCAACGGAAGGACTTTATCGGGTGTTCAAAGAAAATTTCCCCATCAGCGACGCCCGCAATATTTTTAACCTCGAGTTTCTAGACTATTTCGTTGATCCACCACGCTATTCCATAGATGAGTGTATGCAACGTGGTCTTACCTACTCTGTTCCGCTAAAAGCGAAACTTAAATTGTCCTGTAACGACCCTGAGCATATCGACTTTGAGACGATTGTGCAGGATGTGTTCCTTGGTAATATCCCTTATATGACTCCTAAGGGCACATTCGTGATCAACGGTGCCGAAAGGGTTATTGTGTCGCAATTACACCGCTCACCAGGCGTTTTCTTTGGCCAATCTTACCACCCCAATGGTACGCGCATTTATAGTGCACGTGTTATTCCTTTTAAAGGGGCTTGGATGGAATTTGCTACAGACATCAACCTCGTGATGTATGCGTATATCGACCGTAAAAAGAAGTTTCCTGTCACCACATTGCTCCGTGCCATCGGTTTTGATACAGACAAAGCGATACTTGATCTCTTTGGCCTTGCCGATGAAGTCGCCGTAACACGTGAAAATTTGGAAGGTGCTATTGGCCGTAAATTGGCGGCTCGTATCCTCAAATCTTGGACAGAAGACTTCGTAGATGAAGATACTGGTGAGGTGGTGTCTATCCCGCGTAATGAGATTATCCTCGAACGCGATGTAATACTTGATGAGGAGAACATCGAACTGATCCTCGACGCAGATATGCAGATCATCATCCTGCAACGCCAAGACGTTTCGGAAGATTATTCAATTATCTACAACACGCTGCAAAAAGACCCGACTTCGAGTGAAATCGAAGCCGTGACTCATATTTATCGTCAACTCCGCGGTTCAGATCCACCAGATGACGAAACCGCGCGCGGTATTATTGAAAAACTCTTCTTCTCCGATAAGCGTTACAATCTCGGTGAAGTAGGTCGTTTCAAAATTAACCGCAAGTTGGGCATGAGCACCGATAACGAAACAATGGTTTTGACCCGCGAGGACATTATTGCTATTGTGAAGTATATCGTGAGCTTGATCAACAACAACGCGGAAATCGACGATATTGATCACCTTTCTAATCGCCGCGTACGTACTGTAGGTGAGCAACTTTATGCCCAATTTGGCGTAGGTCTTGCTCGTATGGCTCGTACCATCAAAGAGCGTATGAATGTACGCGATAATGAGGTGTTCACGCCTATTGACTTGATCAATGCGCGTACTTTGTCGTCTGTAATCAACTCTTTCTTTGGTACTAGCCAGTTGTCGCAGTTCTTGGACCAAACCAACCCTCTGTCGGAAATTACGCATAAACGTCGTATTTCTGCCCTTGGACCAGGTGGTCTTTCCCGCGAACGCGCCGGTTTTGAGGTACGTGACGTTCACTACTCTCACTATGGCCGCCTTTGTACCATCGAAACACCAGAAGGACCAAACATCGGATTGATTTCTACTTTGTGTACACACGCAAAAATCAATAAGATGGGCTTTTTGGAAACGCCTTACCGTCGTGTTAAAGACGGAAAGGTCGTGATGGAAGGAGAGGTAGAATACCTTTCTGCTGAAGCGGAAGACAATATGAAGATCGCTCAGGCTAATACGCCAGTGGATGAAACGGGTGCTTTCCAGCACGACCGTATCAAATCACGCGAGCATGGTGACTTCCCAATCCTTTCTCCGGAAGAATTGGAATATATTGACGTGGCGCCTAACCAAATCGTAGGTGTATCGGCCTCCTTGATTCCTTTCTTGGAAAATGACGATGCGAACCGCGCTTTGATGGGATCAAACATGCAACGCCAATCGGTACCACTTGTACGTCCACAATCTCCAATTGTAGGTACTGGTATCGAGGCAAAAGTAGCACGTGACTCTCGTATGTTGATCAACGCCGAAGGTTCTGGTGTTGTAGAATACGTAGATGCCAACGAAATTGTGATCCGTTACGACCGTACCGAAGAAGACCAATTGGTGTCTTTTGAAGATGCGAAAAAAACGTATAAACTCACTAAGTTTATGCGTACTAACCAGGGTACTTGTATCAACCTTAAACCTATCGTTCGCCGTGGCCAACGTGTGGAAGAGGGCGATATCCTTTGCGAAGGTTATGCTACACAAAATGGAGAATTGGCCCTTGGCCAAAACTTGAAAGTAGCCTTCATGCCTTGGAAGGGTTATAACTTTGAGGATGCGATCGTAATTTCTGAGCGCGTGGTACAGGAAGACATCTTTACGTCTATCCATATTGAGCACTTTGAGTTGGACGTTCGCGATACGAAACTCGGTGAAGAAGAACTGACAGCGGATATTCCAAACGTGAGCGAAGAGGCAACTAAAGACCTCGACGAAAACGGTATTATTCGTATCGGTGCTTGGGCGCGCGAAGGCGATATTCTGATCGGTAAGATCACACCAAAAGGTGAAACTGATCCTACTCCAGAAGAAAAATTGCTTCGTGCCATCTTTGGTGACAAAGCAGGCGACGTGAAAGATGCTTCTTTAAAAGTGCCACCTAGTATTAATGGTGTTGTGATTGACAAGCAATTGTTTGCCCGCGCCAAGAAAGATAAAGTGGTAAAAGAAGCCGAGAAGAATATGCTCGACAAATTGGATGACGAACATTTGGTGGCATTGAACAAGCTCAAAACAGAGCTCGTGGATAAAATGACCCAATTGGTAAAAGACAAGGTAACCAATGGTATCAAGAGTATTTATGGCGACGAAATGGTAGCGAAAGGTACTAAATTGACGCAACAAATCCTCCGCGATCAAATTGATTATGGCCAAGTTGATTATGTCAAATGGACGAGCGAAGCAACCACCAACCAACTTGTTGGCCGTATGCTGCACAATTACAGCATCAAGGTGAATGAGGAAGTAGGTCGTTACAAGCGCGAAAAATTCAATATTAGTATTGGTGATGAGTTGCCAGCAGGCGTACTCAAACTAGCTAAAGTATATATCGCCAAGAAACGCAAGTTGAAGGTGGGTGATAAATTAGCGGGTCGTCATGGTAACAAAGGTATCGTAAGCCGTATTGTTCGTATGGAAGATATGCCGTTCCTTGAGGATGGCACAGCAGTGGATATTGTTTTGAATCCACTAGGTGTACCTTCTCGTATGAACTTGGGTCAGATCTTTGAAACAGTACTCGGTTGGGCAGGTGATCGCCTTGGTTTGAAATTCGCAACGCCTATTTTTGATGGTGCAAAAACACACGAGATCGAGGAGTATATCCAAAAAGCAGGTTTGCCAAGCCTTGGCCAAACTTACCTGAGCGATGGTGAATCTGGCGACCGTTTCCACCAAACAGCAACGGTGGGTGTGATCTACATGATCAAATTGAGCCACATGGTAGATGACAAGATGCACGCACGTTCTATCGGACCGTACTCGCTCATCACGCAACAACCATTGGGTGGTAAAGCCCAGTTTGGTGGTCAGCGTTTTGGTGAGATGGAAGTATGGGCATTGGAAGCGTATGGTGCATCGAGTATTCTACAGGAATTGCTCACGTACAAATCGGATGATATCCAGGGTCGTGCCAAAGCGTACGAAGCCATCGTTAAAGGTGATAACTTACCAGATGCGAATATCCCTGAATCGTTTAATGTATTGGTACATGAACTTCGCGGCCTAGCCCTTGACGTTAAATTTGAATAATAATACACGCTTTAATATTTTTTAAAGCACTTAAAGTTGATTTTCAGCAATTTAAAAATATGCCATTTAAAAAGAAAAGCAACCGTACCGATCAGCAGTTTAATAGCATCATCATCGCGTTGTCGAGTCCAGATGAAATTTTGGAGCGCAGCTATGGAGAGATACTAAAACCTGAAACGATCAACTATCGTTCGTACAAACCCGAACGAGATGGTTTGTTCTGTGAGCGTATCTTTGGACCAGTCAAAGACTACGAATGTTATTGCGGCAAATATAAACGTATCCGTTATAAGGGTATCGTTTGTGACCGTTGTGGCGTAGAAGTGACCGAGAAGAAGGTTCGTCGCGAGCGCATGGGCCATATCCGTTTGGTGGTACCGGTCGTGCATATTTGGTTCTTCAAAAGTTTGCCGAATAAAATCGGTTATCTCCTTGGATTGTCTTCCAAGAAATTGGAATCCATCATTTACTACGAGCGTTATGTCGTTATCAATGCTGGTGTAAAAGGAGAGGATGGCGTGAGCAAAATGGATTTATTATCCGAAGAAGAATACCTCGAAGTACTCGAGACGCTTCCAAAAGATAATGCTGTTTTGGATGATAGCCATCCTGATAAATTTATTGCTAAAATGGGTGCAGAAGCGGTGTATCACTTGCTAAGTACCCTTAATTTGGAAGACCTATCCGCTCAATTGCGTTTTGATGCACACAATGAGAGCAGCCAAACCAAAAAGACAGAAGCCAATAAGCGTTTGCGCGTAGTAGAGGCTTTCCGTTCTGGTTTGGATAGTAGCGGCCAACGTCCCGAGTGGACGATTATCCAGTACTTACCCGTAGTTCCACCCGAACTACGTCCGTTGGTGCCATTGGATGGTGGTCGTTTTGCGTCTTCCGACTTAAATGACCTTTACCGTCGTGTAATTATACGGAATAACCGTTTGAAGCGTCTTTTGGAGATCAAAGCCCCAGAAGTAATCCTTCGTAACGAAAAACGTATGTTACAAGAAGCGGTGGACTCGTTGTTCGATAACTCGCGTAAATCTAACGCAGTAAAAGCGGAAGGTGGACGCGCATTGAAATCGCTCTCCGATATCCTCAAGGGTAAGCAAGGTCGTTTCCGTCAAAACCTTTTGGGTAAACGTGTGGACTATTCTGGTCGTTCTGTGATCGTGGTAGGCCCAACGTTGAAACTGCATGAGTGCGGTATTCCAAAAGCAATGGCAGCCGAATTGTTCAAACCGTTTATCATTCGTAAATTGATTGAGCGCGGTATTGTAAAAACGGTAAAATCTGCCAAAAAACTCGTGGATCGCAAAGATCAGGTGATTTGGGAGATCCTCGAAAATATCCTACGTGGCCACCCGGTACTCTTGAACCGCGCTCCAACGCTGCACCGTTTGTCTATTCAGGCATTCCAACCGCGTTTGATCGAGGGCAAGGCGATCCAGTTGCACCCGCTCGTTTGTACGGCCTTTAACGCCGACTTTGACGGTGACCAAATGGCGGTACACGTACCTTTGAGTCATGCAGCCATTTTGGAAGCACAAATCCTGATGTTGTCCAGCCATAATATGCTGAACCCCCAGGATGGTTCTCCAATTACACTGCCATCACAGGATATGGTATTGGGCTTGTATTACCTCACCAAGGAACGCAAGTCGATCCCAGAAAATCCAGTACGCGGTGAAGGCCGTCGCTTCTACTCTGAGGAGGAGGTCGTGATTTCCTATAATGAAGGCCAGTTGGATCTTCATGCTTCTATTGAATGCCGCGCCAAGCATTATAATCCAGATGGTACAACAGAGTTGAAGCGTATTGCTACAACTGTGGGTCGTATCTTGTTCAATCGTGCAGTGCCGGATGGTGTTCCGTTTATCAACCAATTGTTGACCAAACGTAACTTAAAAGGTATCATCGGTGATATTATCCACCGTACCAGTTTCAAGGCTACCGCCGAGTTTTTGGATCAGATCAAGGAATTAGGTTACGGCTGGGCATTCAAAGCAGGTCTTTCGTTCAACTTGGGTGATTTGATTATCCCTGATTTGAAAATTAAAGCATTGGCTGCAGCACAAACAGAAGTAGATGAGGTTTGGGAAAACTACAATATGGGTATTATTACCTTTAACGAACGTTATAACCAAATCATCGATAAGTGGACGTATGCGGATAACCGTATTACGGATCAATTGATGAAAGAATTATCGACACATAAGCAAGGTTTCAACTCTGTATTTATGATGTTGGACTCTGGTGCACGTGGTTCTAAGCAGCAAATCAAGCAGTTGTGCGGTCTTCGTGGTCTGATGGCCAAACCGAAGAAATCTGGTGACTCTGGTGGTGCGATCATCGAAAACCCAATTCTTTCCAACTTCTTGGAAGGTTTGTCGGTACAAGAATTCTTTATCTCTACGCACGGTGCGCGTAAAGGTCTTGCGGATACAGCTTTGAAAACGGCTGACGCAGGTTACTTGACGCGTCGTTTGGTGGACGTATCGCAAGACGTAGTTATCCGTGAGGATGATTGCGGTACACTGCGCGGTATTGATACAAGAGCGGTGGAAGAGGGTGAAAAAATCATTCAGGTATTGAGCGAACGTATCAAAGGCCGTTATAGCCTTTACGATATTACGATGCCAGAATCGGATGAGATCATTATTACTGCCGGTTCATATATTGATGAGGATATGGCGAAGCATATTGATGCTAGTGGTGTTGAAGTGGTGACGATCCGTTCTGTACTTACTTGCGAAAGCCGTCATGGGGTTTGTTCGAAGTGCTACGGTAAGAACCTCGCAACAGGTCGTATCGCTGAAATCGGTGACGCTGTGGGCATCATTGCCGCACAGTCTATCGGTGAGCCGGGTACACAGTTGACACTTCGTACCTTCCACACGGGTGGTACCGTAATGCTTGGTAAAACAGAAAATACCCTTGGTGCACCAAGTAATGGTATCTTGGAATTTGATTCCATGAAGATGGTGGAGAACAAAGGTAAAGATGGCAGCATCGCGCAAGTAGTAGTATCTCGTACGGGTGAAGTGCGTATCTTGGATCCTAAGACAAACCGCGTATTGTCACAAAACTATATCCCTTATGGTTCGGTTCTTTTTGTAAAAGAAGGTCAAGAAATCACTAAGGGTGATAAATTGTGCGAATGGGATCCATTTAACGCCGTGATTGTAACGGAGTTTGGTGGTATGATCCGATATAATAGCCTTGAAGAAGGTACCAACTATCGTATTGAGCGCGATGACCAAACTGGTTTTGCTGAAAAGATCGTTATTGAATCCAAAAACAAGCGTAAGATCCCGACTATTTCGGTTTTGGATCCACGTACGGGCGAGGAAATAAGGGTCTATTCGCCTCCAGTGGGTGCCTATATCTCAGTAGAAGATGGTCAGGAAGTTATTTCAGGTGAGCAAATCGTAAAGATCCCACGTAAAATGGGTAAAATTGCGGATATCACAGGTGGTCTTCCGCGCGTAACCGAATTGGTAGAAGCGCGTAACCCATCTAACCCTGCTATCGTGGCTGAAATAGATGGTATCATTACCTTCGGTGCAATCAAACGCGGTAACCGCGAATGTATGATCGAGGCGAAAGATGGCCAAAAACGCAAGTACATGATTCCATTGACCAAACCTGTATTGTTGCAGGATGGTGACTTTGTACGCTCTGGTACGGCCCTTACAGAAGGTGCTATTGCGGTGAAAGACATTTTGGCGATTAAAGGCCCGTTTGCGGCTCAATCACACTTGGTAAATGGTGTTCAGGAAGTATATCGTGCTCAAGGTATCAATATTAACGATAAGCACATGGAAGTAATCGTTCGTCAGATGATGCGCCGTTTGGAAATCACAGATTCCGGCGATACGCACTTCCTCGAAGGTGAAGCCATTGAACGCAATGAGTTTATTGATTACAACGACTGGATTTACGACAAGAAAATGGTTGTTGAGCCAGGAGATAGTACGAAACTTCGTGCAGGAGCATTGGTTACATTGCGCCAAATCCGCGAAGAAAACTCTTACCTCAAGCGGAACGATAAGAAACTGATTGAATTCCGCGATGCACAACCTGCTACATCGGTACCGATGTTGTTGGGTATTACAAAAGCATCGTTGAATACAGATTCTTGGATTTCTGCGGCATCGTTCCAGGAGACTACTAAGGTGCTTTCACAAGCGGCTATTGCTGCGAAGAAGGACTTCTTGATGGGCTTGAAAGAGAACGTTATCGTTGGTAAGAAAATTCCTGCTGGTACAGGTATGCGCCGCTACGATCGGATTCAGGTGACTGGTTCTGGCCGTCCTTTCCGCGAACAACGCGAGGAAGTATTTGCGGAAGATGATTTATAGTATAATTCATTGAATCGAATATTTCGATGATTTTGAATGTGAATATTGACCGCCCTAATGCTCTTTGTGAGTGTTGGGGCGGTATTTTTTTTAGTGCTAAGGGAGGACACATTTTCTAAAGAATAAAGTCCTGCCCACTTACAAATTTCAAAAAGTTAAAATTTAATATAACAATGCTTACTTCCTACTTTTTTTCGCCAAAAAAAGTAGGCAAAAAAGGCTTCGGCCTTAGAAAAATGCGGTGCTTTTGCTCCCTCGCTCCGGCGGCGCCAAAAAAAACTCGCCGTATGTTCGAGCGGAGGCTGCGCCTCTCCAATTTCGTTTGGCTCAAACACTTTTTGGCTTCATCCGCCTACACTCAAGCAAAACCTGCATTTTTCTAAGGCCGGTTTTGCCACACTTGGGGTGCTGTACTTTTGCACAAATTTCAAAGTATGTCACTGAAAAAAATATTTTATATTTATTAATGTATTAAATAAGATGCAAGAACAAAAATTTCTTTTTATATTAGGTTCTGCCCGACAAAATGGCAATACCGAAATGCTGGCGCGGCATGTTGCGGCTTTGCTCCCTGCTACCACAGCACAAGAATGGTTGCTATTAATGGACTATTCATTACCGTTATTTGAGGATATACGGCATTCGATAGGTGTTTATCCACAGCCAGAAGGCAATGAAAAAGTATTGTTTGATGCCACGCTGAATGCTACTGATATTGTGATTGCGTCGCCATTGTATTGGTACAGTGTATCTGCTACCACTAAATTATATTTGGATTATTGGTCTGCTTGGATGCGTGTGCCGGGAGCAGATTTTAGGGCGCGGATGAAAGGCAAAAAACTGTGGGTCATATCGGTGTGTAGTGATGAAAATATGGCAGAAATGTCGGCACATTTAGTAGGTATGTTGCGCCTTACAGCAGATTATTTGGATATGGAATGGGGCGGCGTGTTATTGGGATATGGGAATAGGGCCGGCGATGTTGATTTGGCGCGGCTTGGTGAAGCGGAGCGTGGTTTTTTTGCTGTTTAAGTATTCTGGGCCACACAATTAATCATGTCTTGATACTTAATTGAACAGGAGTTCTATTATTATATAATTTATATTTGGATAAAACCGTTTTATAATAACGCAGATGTATGTTCCTAATGTTTAGGATGTACAAGCAGTGGAATATCTCATACTTCAGGGGGCGTGGATTAAACAAATATCAATAACTTATGGAAGATAAGATTAATTTTTGGCAAATACTTTGGTATATTATCTTTTTTTCTTTTTCTTTTATGGTATGTAATAAATTCTGCCATGAGAGCAGTTGCTATTGCATTGCAGAAGGTCGAAAAAATAAGAGGTTTCACTTTGTTGTTACGCATAAATACCAACAAAATTTGAAGTATTATCTTTTTCAAGGGGTATCCTTGACAGATACGATGATAAATGAAGAATATCAAAGTCAAAGTTCTATTCTTTTTGCAAAAACAGCAATAGGAGATACCTTGATTAAAAACCAAAATGACTACCCCATCAAATTGCTAAAAAAAGACGGCGTGTATCTATTTATATATGAGTGCGAAGGAACGGAATATACCAGAAAAGGTCTGCGCCATGCCGAAAACGACTCTGGTTTTACCTATGAACCACGAATAATAAACGAAGATAAATGAAGCGATTATTAGATGTTTTAGATTTTAAAATCAATAGATTGGAGATTTTTCAGTATTTAACCGTATCTATGATTATGCTCGCAATAGTGATTAAGTTCGATCTTGCAGGTTGCAACCATTGTGCCAAGATGGCCGAAAAAAGGTTAAAAATGACGTTTTTCTTTGTAATTGACCAAAGGAATGAGGTTAATAATAAAGAGCAACTTTGTTCTGGGTTATCATTGAGCGATACTACGCTTCGTCAAGATTATTGGGACAGCAATTATACGCTATTTACAAAGGCAGAAATAGGCGACACCTTATTCAAACAGCAAGGAACATATTTGATTGAACTGCGTAAAAAGACTGGTGTTTACAAATTCTTTTTTAGTTGTGGTTGGACAAAATATAAACACATAGGTTTGCCTGATCAAAATACATCGGATTCATTATTTATTTTTGAGCCACGAATTTAAAAAAAATAACACAATGATTAAATTGTAAAAAGAATAACATAATATGGAAAGAAGAATGCTATTGCCACAATGGATGAAGGTGTTTATTTGGCTGTTTATGGCTTATGCCTTATTATTACCCCTGCTCGTGTTATTGAATTATTCAGGCGTGGGTGTGCCCTTACAAATGTATGGTTTCAAATACGGTATTTCACTTATTTGGGGAACTATTCCATTTTGTCTGCTCGTGCTTTTCAAAGGATTTGTTGCATACAGCCTATGGAAAGAAAAAGATGGTGCCATTGGTCTAGCTAAGATTGACGCGATTGCTGGTATAGTTATCTGTGTTTTGATGATGATAGCAAGCCTTTTTACCGGAGGTGCTTCTGACGGAGTGGTAATTGACGGGCGCGCTCAATCCGTGACAATGATTGACTTTCGGTTTGAACTTTTGTTTTTAATTCCATATTTGATTACACTCAATAGAATAGAGTACGATTGGGGATAAGGAATGTACTGTTTGCGCTGGGTTTTGCAGGTTATTTTTCCATAATTTTTTTACAACATGAAAATTAATAATATCATAAACCACGAACTAAATGGTTATTTATCTGCCTATCCCAATGAATTATTGCGGACAGAGATAGAAGGATGGCGTTATTATAACTCTTTTCATTTAAATGGAATCATTGCCGTAGGCTGGTTCGAGAATGATGATATCCTTATTATCTCAGCGGACGGTATTTTTGTATTTGGTATGCTGGAGAAAAGTATCATTTATGAAGACTATATTGGGCGATTTAAACAATATATTTCTAGCGATAATTTAACCTATTTTTTTCAAGAGCGCAATGAAACTTTACAGATATTTGGGTTAAGAGGCGGAAATGGTAACTGCTTTACGCGTAAAATTAGTT
>JAAFHO010000278.1 GCA_013297575.1 Chitinophagales bacterium | reverse complement strand
GGGGGCAAACGTCGAATCAAAAAACTTCCCTCTAACAGTTCTAAATATTTATTAATGGTGGGTTGAGTCAAGCCTAGTGAATTGGCCAATGCGCTTGAATTGAGTTGGCCGCCATGCAGATGCGCGATCATGGAAAGTAGGTTGCGCACCGTTATTGCCGAAACACTGAAGCCTAACCGGACTAAATCTCTGTGTATAAAGGTTTCTACGAAATCATCCAACCATTTGCGACTAATAAAGGATTCTGTAGGCAATAAAGCCCCCGGAAATCCGCCTTTGATCCAATGTGTTTCTTGCGTATAAAGATTTTTAATTTCGGTATAAGAAAAGGGCGTTAGTTCGTGGTAAGCGATACGCCCCGCCAAAGTTTCCGTATTGAGTTTTACGATATGCGGTGAAGCCGAGCCCAATAAAATAAAACGGGCAGGAACGCGCTTTTGATCCGTCAAAGCACGTAATAATGCAAAAATTTCTGGACGAATTTGAATTTCATCAATTACGACACATTTGTCCTCATGCCTTATAAGATAAGATTGTGCATCTTCTAATTTGAACCAATCCTCTTGAAGTTCTAAATCAAGATAAATAGTTGGTTTTGCTATTTGAGTTTGCAAATAACGGGCAAGCGTGGTTTTTCCAACTTGACGTGGCCCTATCAAGCCAACGATCGGTGACCAGTCCAAATCCCGAAGGACTTTTTGCGTTATTAATCGTTCTATCATGGTGCAAATATACGATTAACCAAGTAAATTGAAAATTGTATTTTCAATTTACTTGGTTAATCGTATAAAACGAGCAAAACCGTCAGGTTTTATTCACCCATTTTTACAAACCCTTGCACGCCTACTCTGCCCTTAGTATCCCGAATTTTAAGCAAATAATGACCAGCAGTCATCTTCGGCAATACAATAGCGTTTTGGTTCACAGAACTGTATTGTTGCACCAATTGTCCTTGCACGTTTAGTATTTCAACCGCCTCTATCGGAGCATCTTCTGCCCATTGGATATTCAAATGGTCGGTTGCTGGATTAGGAGATAACATCAACGAAGCATTTAATAATTGCGCTTCTGCCGTTGTGCTGATGCCTTCCAAATTAAAACGAGCGATCATGCTGCCATCATCAGCATAGCCATCGCCACAAATTGTAATCTTATTGTTGGGTGCAATAACGGCATCGTAAGGAACGGCATCTTGTTCAAGAAAAGGAACATGTCCGTTTTGGCCAAAACTTTCGTCCACCTTCCCATCAGACGAATATTTAAAGAATGCAATAACGCCTTCTGAGTTTGGATCTGGAAGAACGGCACCAACACCCAAAATACCGCCATCAGGCATTTCATATAGACAGGTTGAAAAAGCCGCTAACTGCCCAAAACTTTCCTCGGTATAACCATCGAGCCCAAAATCGCTATCAAAACCGCCGTCTTCACTGGCACGAAAAAGATAACTCGAAACTACGTCGTTATCATCAAAGTCAAGCACAGACAATACTACTTTACCCGATGATTGTAGTAGTGGTCGCCCAAGATTTGCTGGATAATAGCCCGGAAACACAGGGAAGGTAGCAGTGCCACTGAAACTATAATCCGTATCAATTGCCCCATTTGGGAGAAATTTTGTCAGGTAATATGCGGTATTGAAACCTGATGTAGCGATAATAAATCCGCCAGAAGGTAATAAAACTGACCAAATCTCGGATAGGTTTTCATCCGGCAAATTATCCGGCGATGGCGTTGATACACCATTAGAACCAAAAGACACATCTAAATCGCCATTGGGTAAAAACTTAACCACAAAAAGATCCTGATTGTTATAACTAATCATGGCTGATAATATCGTACCATCAGGAAGGAGTGCTGTACTAAAATTGGTAGGATATGCGAAATAACTATTGTCATAATTCCGAATACCGTCAGCACCAAATGAATCATCGGGACTGCCATCGGCATTCAGGCGGAACAGCGCAAAATAGTTGTTAGTATCATCGTAATAACTAGTGAATGTTGCACCAAAAAGTATCTTTCCATTCGGCAATACATGGACATCTTTTATCTCGCAATCAAAAGAGTCGCGCAGAAAGAAAAACAGCCCATTGTCGGCAAAAGATGCATCCAAACTGCCATCTTCATTAAAACGATTGATCCCAACTCCATTAGCTATGGCAAAATTGGAATATACTACAGAAATCGTCAGTAATTTTCCATCCGACTGCCTATCCATACCTAAGGCAGAGGATGTTGATTGTGGTATTACGCTAAATTCTTGATAACCATTATTCAAAAAACTATCATCGTAAGTGACATTGTTTTGTGCATAAATAAACGAAGTACTTAGGCAAAAATAGCATAAAAAGGTAAAAAATGAGTAATTGAATTTCATTATTTTATTAATTAAAAGGTTAAAATTGTAATACCTATTTTTACACACCTTCCCGTAGGATTGTTTTATTACAGGTATCGATGATATAACTTTGGATGCCCTTGTTTCGGGAAGCATTCCAAATAAGACAGCAAAACGGTATAAATAAGAATATGTTTTAAGTGCCGAATGAATAGGTTAAAAATTAATGCTGCTGCTGTAAAATCAATGTTCTTCGGTGCTGTTTGAAAGGCTCTGCCTTGCCTTGGGCAAAGGAATGGACTAAATGAGGCTGAAAAGTTGCTTGGTGTCGGCAACATCGGTCAGATAGTTTTTACCATCGGCTGATTGCATTTTCAGTTGACTACAATTTGTAGCCAACTGAAAATGCAGCCCCCATCCCCCTCTCATCAAAACTTCACATTAAACCCCACCAACAAAGTCCTCGCCTGCGGGTACGCCCCATAATCCACGCCAGCCGTACGATCCGATAAACCGCCATTAGAAGACACTTCTGGGTCAAAACCCTTGTATTTCGAGAACAAATATAGGTTTTGGCCTTCAAAATAAATCCTTGAACCATTCATGCGTTTGCCCGGAAACGTATACCCCAAAGTAACATTTTGAATCCGAATAAACGAACCATCTTCCAGCATTTGCGAGGAGTTTTGATAGTAGTTGGGATAAATAAACGATGCGCGACCGTATTCCGCTACATCGCCTGGTTTTTTCCACCGATTACGCACATTCACTGTGTTATTTGCATAAACCGAACTCAGGCCGCCATCGTTGCCATAGCCCAGTGTTTCGGTCGTTGAACGGATCAGGTTATACACGTCATTGCCCTGTGTAAAGCGCGTAAATATGCTTAAATCGACGTTTTTCCAAGTAAAACTATTAGTTATACCACCAAAAAAATCAGGCGTTGCTTTCCCAATAATTTGCGCATCATCGTAATCAATCAGGCCATCGCCATTGGTGTCTTCAAAAGTAGCATCACCGGTTTGTGGGTCAATACCTGTAAATTTAAGACCAATAAAAGAGCCCAGCGGTTGGCCAACTTTCAGGATATGCGTCGATTCCAAATCGCTATATGCATTGAGGTAAACACCATCCGAACTGAGTTTTTTGATCTCGTTTTTGATCCAAGTAGTATTGAAATTCACATCCCAACGGAAGTCTTTTTTGCGCACGGCTACTGCTCTGATATTAAATTCTACACCCATATTTTGCACTTCGCCGCTATTGCGTGTTACAGTAGAAAAACCTGTGGTGCCTTGGATAATATCTTCGCTCAATAAACGCGTTTTGGTGGCTTGGAAAAACTCCAATGCACCTGCAAAACGGCCACCTTTTATTTCGTAATCAATCCCGGTATTAAATGAACGATTGCTCTGCCACGACAAATTGGGATCGGCCAAATTGCGCAATTGCAAACCCGGCAAACCATCGTACCGCGATGCAGAATAGAACGTAACATTCTGAAAATCACCGATTTCCTGGTCGCCAGTTAAGCCATAACTCACCCGCAATTTGAGGTCGGAAAACAACTTATTACTTTGCATAAATGGCTCGCTACTCAAACGCCAAGCCAAAGCCGCCGATGGAAAAACGCCAAAACGATTGTTTTGTGAAAAACGCGAAGAACCATCCGAACGGAAACTACCCGTGAGCAAATAGCGGTCTTTGAAACCATAATTGACACGACCAATAAACGATACCAACCCAAAACCACCACCCGCAGAGGTCGCATTAACGATATTGGCGGCACTAGAAACGCGCTCCAAACCGCCCGGCGGAAACCCTTGCCCTGTGGCTGTTGCTAATTGAATATCGGTATTTTGGAAAGATACACCACCCAAAAGATCGAGGCTATTTTTGCCTAATTCTTTGTGGAAATTCAGGGTATTTTCGTTCAACCAAGTAATATTCCTAAAATTGGATTCAAATGCTTCGCCACCAATAGGCTCGCCATCTGTAGTAATGGGCGATTTGAATTGCGTATCAAACAAAAACGAAGCATCTGTGGAAAATGTACTGCGAAATTTCAAAGCAGGCAAAATGCTATAATCGCCAAAAACGGAACCTAATACGCGGTAAACATTGGTATAAGCACGGATTTCTTTGGCCGATTTAACGGGATTATCCGACAACCAACTCACTTGGTAATTCGCAAAATTGGCATAAGAACCATCTTGTTCATACACGGGCATCAACGGCGATGCGCCCAAGGCATTGGTAATAATTCCAGTATATGTATCGTCATTGAAACTGCGGCGGTTGCGCGAAAATGAAGTATTGATTGTGGTACCAATATTTAACTTTTCGTTTATTTTGTGGTCGAGATTGAGGCGATAGGTAAAACGCTTGTAGAAATTTTCGATAACAATCCCTTTTTGGTCGTAAAAACCTGCGCTGGTGAAAAAACGCGTTTTGTCATTGCCACCCCGCATCGACATTTCGTAGTTGCTGATGGGTGCCGTTCGGGTTACTTCATTAAGCCAATTGGTATTCACGCCCGTTTGGTCAAAACCCACCAATGGATCGGTCAATAAAGCAGGATCAAAATCGTCGCCAAAATAGGCTGGATCTTGATTGTACTTGTCCAAATCATTTTTCCGTCCTTCTTCAATGAGCGACACCCACTCATCCGATGACATAAATTTGATAGGCCGTGCCACGCGTTGCACACCGGTGTAATAGTTCAAACTCACTTCCGATGAACCAGATTTGCCCCGTTTTGTCGTAATGAGGATGACACCATTGGCAGCACGAGCACCGTAAATGGCCGCTGCGGAAGCATCTTTTAATATTTCGATCGACTCTATATCATTGGGGTTAATATCGGATACCGAACTCAGGGTTTGGCCTTGTCCTACCGTTTCGCCAGAGGTATTGAACGACGTAGAAAGCGCGGAATTACTTTCTGCAATCAGGGGAATACCATCCACGACGTACAAAGGCGCATTATTGCCCCGAATACTCACCAACAAACCCGCTCCGGGCGTACCAGAAGGTGTGGATACATTGAGGCCCGTAACGCGTCCTTGTACGCTATTGGCCAAATTAGACACGGGTTGGTCTTTAAAGTCTTTATTACTAATACTGGCAATAGCACCCGTGAGTTGGCTTTTGCGTTGAACACCATAACCTACTACTACCAATTCTTGCAATTGGGATTCGGTTTGTGCCATTGCAATATCAATTGTGGTACGGTTATCTATGGCGATGGATTGTTCTACATAACCCGTATAAGTACAAACCAAAATATCATTTTTTTCAACGGGAATGGTATAGTTGCCATCTACATCGGTGACCGTGCCGGAACGGCTGTTTTTGATAACAACAGTTGCCCCTATTAATGTTTCACCCGTACTTGCATCGGTTACTTTACCGGTGATTGTTGCTTTTTGGGCAAAAATACTCGAAGTGCCAAGTAAGCAAAACAATAAACATATTTTAAGTGTAAAATTTTGATTCATAATACTTTATACGTAAATATGTTGTAGTTAAATAGAATAGTTAAAATAAGTTTTTTTAGGTTTTAATGGTATAACCGACCCAGAATGGGTCAAATGTTTATAGAGCAATGTGGCTGTATGACATTCGACCCCGACAGGGTCGCACACATATTGAAACTACGATTTTGCTATAAACATTTGACCCATTCTGGGTCAATCAACCGTTACTAATATGACAAAAATAGAGACATCAAAACCTAAAAAACTTATTTTACAGTGTACTAAATAGTTATAAAACCTCGTTTTTCGTGCGCCCGTTGAATCGCGCCTTCCAATACTGCCAAACCTTCATCGAGTTGATTGGGTGTAATGACCAAAGGCGGCAACAAGCGGATACAATTGGAATATAGGCCAGCACGGATCAGCAAAATACCATTAGAAACAGCATCTTTGATGATTTCTAAGGTTAGATCGGGATCGGGTGTCTTGGAGGTGCGATCTTTTACAAATTCCACCACTTGCATTGCGCCAACACCGCGAGCATCGCCCAAGAGTGGGTATTTTTTCTTCCATTGCGCCAGTATTCGGCTCATTTGGCGGCCTACTTTCTCCGATTTCGCCAAAAAAGCAGGGCTGGACAAAATTTTCAACGCTTCCAATGCACCAGCCGATGCCACAGGACTACCCGAGTAAGTGCCACCTACTGCACCCAAATGCGGTTTGTCCAATATTTCTGCCCGACCCGTTACCGCTGCAATGGGCAAACCCGCGCCGAGGCTTTTGGCACAAGTAATCAAATCTGGCGCAACGCCCGCGTGTTCGCAGGCAAATAGTTTTCCTGTACGTCCCATTCCACACTGTATTTCATCAAATATAAGGACAATACCGTGCTGGTCTGCAATCTCCCGCAGGCGTTGTAAAAATGGTGCAGGTACGGGAACAAATCCGCCTTCGCCCAAAATAGGTTCAATCAGAATAGCCGCCACCGCAGAAGGATCTACCTGCGAAATAAGGGCATCATCCAAGCGATGGAGGCAATAATCTAAGTATTTTGCAGCCGTCATACCATCGGGGACGCGGTACATATTAGGGGCGTGTAAGCGGTAGATATCTGGAAAAGAAGTGCCATAGCCTTTTTTAAACAAGGCGTATTTACTCGTGAGGCTCATCGTGAGCAGTGTGCGTCCGTGGTAGCCGCCTTCAAATACAATAATACCGGGGCGTTGGGTATAGTATTTGGCTACATTTACGGCGATTTCTACGGCTTCGGAACCGGAATTGGCAAGCATGGTTTTCTTCTGAAAATCGCCAGGTGTCACCCTATTGAGCATTTCGGCCAAAGCCACAGCGGGTTCGTGGGTGGCCACAATATTACAGGCATGCACAATTTTGTCCATCTGCTTTTTCACGGCGCGCACTACGCTTTGCGGGGTGTGTCCTACGTTCATCATACCAATACCACCTGCAAAATCGAGGAGGG
>JAAFHO010000277.1 GCA_013297575.1 Chitinophagales bacterium | reverse complement strand
CCTCGATCACATGATTTCAAATGGAAAGGTACTTTATGTCATGGACTGCCTTCTACCGCTTGTCCCCGATAGCATAAAAATGGGCTATACCACCGAGCAATGGAACGGCTGTATCGCTAATGAACAAGGCACTTGGGCTAGGCTGCTCGACATGAAAGTGCTGTACGAACCACTGAGTGCCAAAAACATGAAAATTGTTACCGATGGGCCTTCTACCGACAATGTATTTCAGGAAGCACCCGGGCAAGTGGGCAATTGGATCGGCTGGCAAATCGTAAAGGCATATATGAAACGTTTCCCGAAAACGGACTTAAACGAGTTGGCCAATTTGACTGATGCACAGCAATTTGTAGAAAAAGCCAAGTATAAACCGCGAAAGCAGTAGAGACTATGTACTTTTGCGCTCCATTAGCACACTGTACAACACACAACGTATGAAACAACATTACGCCCTTTGGTACCGCCTCGATCAGCAGGATCGCTACTTGATCTGGATTTCGGACCAAATAGATACAGTATATGTACATCAAAAAAAGATAGTCACGTTTGATTCCTTGGATGCTCTAAAAGCATTTGCGGTGACCAAACACATCAAACTGATGCCAGAAGAACCAGTTTTAAATAACTTTGATACCGTTCAGGAATGGCTCACCGAAACCAATGGTGCGATTAATTGTATTGATAGTATGAATACCTGGAATGTAGCGAAGGATATCACGAATACATTCCGTTGGAAATTTAAAGGAAATAATCCTAAGGATCAAACGACGGAATTGGTTTACAGTAAAATTTGCCAAAACAATACCCTTCCCGAGTATGTGCCCGGTGCAGAAGGCGGTATGCGAAACTTGAAAGAAAAAGAGCGCAGATTATTAGTAGATATATTGAAAGAATCGGTTGAAATGCTAAAAAAAATGCTTTGATAAATATCACCACCCAATACCATAATCCTCTCCATGATTACTGGAACCACCCCAAAAACTACCGTGCTCCCAATCAAAATAGATAGCATTAATAGGACCACTCGTTCTATCCTGAAAGTTTAACTTATACCCCATTCCAGTCAATTCCTTTCGATTCCAGGACGGCATGGCACTATTTAATATCAATCCCCCCGGACTGCGTTCATGTTTCCCAAAACTAGAATACATTTGATTGGTTTTAAAACTGGGTGCCTCGCAAGCTTCTTGAACGGTCATACCAAATTCCGCCATATTGAGAAAAAACTGCACCAATAACTGGTCTTGCTCATCTCCTGCTTGCTTGGCAAAAGAGAGATATGGCCGACCATTTTTGAGTGCCATACTCGGAGTGAGGGTTACGCGTGGACGCTGTCCTGGTTGCAATACATTGAACGGATTTTCTTTTTCATCCAGTACGAACGACTGCATACGTTGGCTCATTCCTATGCCCGTATTACCGGCTATACAGGCCGGTACCCAACCGCCACTAGGCGTAATCGAAATAACCCAACCCAATTCATCAGCAGCCTCTACAGAAGTAGTGCCTGCGGTAAAAGATGCTTGATAATCCGGATCGAGCGGATTGGCATGTTTATCGGCTGCGCCAAGCCCCCATTTGGATAACAAATCGGTATATGGATTCATTTGGCCCATAAAAGGATACGGATCGCCAGGTGCAATATTGGGATCATTGCGGTCAGGATTAATCAATTTACTCCGTTCTTTGGCATAGGTTTTTGAAAGTAACCCGTCCATCGGTTCTTCCGGTGCAAAAGCAGGATCACCATAATAAAAATCGCGGTCGGCAAAAGCTAGGTTCATCGCCTGATATACGGTATGAATATAACGAGTGGAGTTATAACCCATACTTTTAAGGTCAAAATTTTCGAGGATATTCAAGGTTTGTAACATGACTGGGCCTTGTGTCCAACTTTGCAATTTGTAAACATCAATACCCTTATAATTCGTCACTAATGGTGCTTCTATTTTCACCTGCCAATTGGCCAAATCTTGGGGCGTAATTAGTCCGCCTTGCTCACGACATCCTCTGGAAAATTCTTGTCCAATATCTCCTTTATAAAAACGATCATAAGCGGCATAAATGGCTGCCTTTCGCGTCATTCCGGCCTTTAGCGCCGCGTCTTCGGTGTCCACTAATTTTTGCAAAGTAGCCAATAAATCTTTTTGGACAAATATCTCTCCTGCTTCTGGTGCCTCGCGTGGCGCGCCTGTGTGCGGGAGAAAAACCTTTTGGGAATACGGCCATTTCTTGATTTCTGCCTTGCCTTTTTCTATCGCATTAGCAGTTTGTGCTTCTATTGGATAGCCCTCTGCAAGTTGCATAGCTGGAGATAGTACATCTTTTAGACTCATGGTGCCGTATTCAGCTAACATGGTAAGCAAGCCACCGGGCGTACCGGGCGTTACTGCTGCTAATGGCCCCAATTCGGGCGGATAACTCATGCCTTTCCCCTTAAAAAATGCAGGTGTTGCGCCAGTAGGCGCTACGCCCAAAGCGTTAATAGCAATCACTTTTTTAGTATTGGGATTATAGATCAATGCCTGTGTTTCACCACCCCAACTCAGCACATCCCACATGGTGCAGGTGGCCGCGAGCATAGCACAACCTGCATCGATGGCATTACCACCTTTGGCAAATACCATCGCACCAGCAGTAGCCGCTAGTGGTTTACCGGTTACTGCCATCCAGTGCTTGCCATGAAGCGGCGGTTTTTGGGTAATAACAGGTAGATTATTAAAGGACTGAGCATAGGAATATAAGCGGAATAGGGTAAAACCCAATAAAATGACGATAGTTCTGCTATTTAACATGTGTGTATATTTTTGCTTTAAAATATGGACTAAGATACGTCCATTTCTTCCATTCAAAATACCAAATCAATTTTAATCCTTAATAACCTTTTCAAAAAACGCATCTCGTTCCGCTTTTGTCATTTTACGCCCATCACGCACTACCCTAAAACCCACAAATGGCGATTCTGGATTCCACCATTTGCTTTTAGGGATTTGCGGGTCGCGTTGTTGCCATTTGGGATCGCTTTTTTTGCGGGCGGCACTGCGTAGGGCAACCACCTCATCTTCAAAGCAGCCACCTTTTACGGTCCTTGAATGTTTTTTAAGTGGAAAAATAATGGGATTTACCGCATTACTATCCAAACGCGCATAGTAGTCTTCTGTATAAAAATCGATACACCATTCCATTACATTGCCGTGCATATCGTATAGACCCCAGGGATTGGGCTTTTTAGTACCCGTTTTTTGATACGAACCGCTACTATTATCATAATACCAAGCATATTCGCCTGCTTTTAATGCATCATCGCCCCAAGAGTAAACCGTTTGTGTCCCTGCTTTACAAGCGTATTCCCATTCAGCTTCGGTCGGTAAACGGTATAAATCACCCGTTTTGTCCGAAAGCCATTTACAATAGCGCATTGCACCTTGTTGGGTCATAGTAGTTGCTGGAAAACCACCCGCTTTGCCGCGTCCATACGTAAAATCGTAGTAAGGTGGCGAAGGCCGTGCAATAGCATCTGCTTTAAACCCTTCTTCTGTTGCCGTATCCGTATCAAAAGTACGAAATTGAAATAAAAAAAACTCGTCAAAGGTCACCTCATGGATACCGATCCAGAAACTGTCCAAACTCACTTTGTGTAAACCTTCATTGGCATTGCGTCCGGGTTGATCGGTGGGGCTGCCCATTTCAAAATTGCCCCCCGGTAAATGTACTAACGTGAACCGCTGCTGACTGCCAGGAATGGTAACAACGCTTATTTTTTGTGAAAAAAGTGGTAAAAAAGTACTTAATATAACAAAAATTAAAATAAATCGCATATCCGTAAAAGTAGAAGTTTATTGTTCGTATAACATTAAAACAGCCAACGCCAACGCCGTATCTCCTAAGTCCAATTGTTCTTTTGCTAAATAATGGAGCATGGTTTGTTGCTTCATTCCGCTATTGGTCAATGCCACTTGTACTTTTGGCAATTTGCGCGCTTGTTGTAATAATTCTTCATTGGGCATTTGTTCCAAATTTCCTAAACGCCCTAGATTATTTCCATTCAAGATCGTACTTTGGCGTACATGCTCTGGTAATTGATCCACTCCAATACCACGTGTCGAAAGAGGTTTGGGTATTTCAAATAAAGCCGCACCACTTGCTCTTGCATACCAATTGCCTCCCATGCGCGCAACCAGATCCAAACGGGTCGTATCAAGCCGTCCTTGCTCGTCCAAATACTGGTCTTGAATATGTATCAATTGCACTTTTGCAATAACAAGGTTGCCCGCTCCGCCATTATCACCCAACGGAATAACTTGTTCTACTGTACACTCAAATGAAACAGGGGATTCGCCCACGCGGGGTGGTTTTACTTTCAGCGAGGGCATTGCCGTAAGCCCTGCTTTTACAAATTCATCTACCCCTCGTTCGTATTCAGTACTGGCCAACGAAGCTTGTTCAACAATTGGGAAATGTACAATATTAATCACCACTTCGGGCACTACCAGCACATTTTCCAGTGTATGTTTTGTCGTGTTATTCGTTACGCGCCGCGCCGGAGAAAAGACTAAAATGGGCGGATTAGCACTAAAAACATTAAAAAAACTAAAAGGACTTAGGTTTACATTACCCGCTTTGTCGATTGTACTAGCGAAAGCAATAGGCCGAGGTGCAACGGCTGATTGTAAATAACCCTGCAATTGGGCAATTGGAATCGTTGATGGATCAATAATCATTGTACAAAGGTAGGTATTTACGTACTCATACTTTACTATTATCTCCTTGCAATATGCCTCCCAAGTATCATTTTCCCAAAATAAGCCCAATATGCAGCGGTAATAATCGCACCCGCTCCTTGAGTGCTTTTTTCTATGGCCAAACGTTGAAAATGTCCCTTTTGTCTTTCTTGTTTCAAGCCTGCACAACCAAAACTGATCGTTTCCGGTGGTAACTGGTCAAAAAACGTAGGTTTTACACCAAAATCTGTAAAAGGAAAAGCAAAAGGAGGATGATCTACCCCAAATTTTTCACGCACGTACTGAACACTTTGTGTGGTTTGTTCCAGTTGCTCCACATGATCCATCTTTGCGTACATTGGATGATCGAGACTGTGTGCGCCAATAGTAAATCCAAATTTGGCCAAGTCATAAATTTGAGCACTGGTCATATAAGGTTTATACTCTGCTAAAAAGCGATAGATATCAATACCATTTTTTTCAGACAGGTCAATCAATACTGTTGTGTCAGCATGCCCCATTGCAAGTACCTTTTGTTTTAACGCTGGTATTTTCTGCGCGATCAAACCCGCAATATAACGATACATTAATTGCTTATTATCCACAAAGTTGGGGTTGATAAAAAAAGTAGCAGGAATGCCTTTTTCTAATAAAATAGGTTTGATCGTATCACTGCATTGGCGCAGCCCATCGTCAAAACTCAGGTGAAAAACGGGCCTAGAAAATTGTTCTTTAGTGACGAGTTCGTCAAGGGTTATCGGAGAAAAATGGCGCAAAATCCAATCTAAATCATCCTTAAATTGCTGGGTTGATCGGATTGGATAAAGGCTACTGATATGAGGCGCTGCGTCGTCGGTGACGATATGATAAAATACGTGAAGTGTAGGTGCTTTTGTTATGCGACCAAGTATTTGGAAAAATGGCTTCATGGTGGGTATAAAAAACTACGGAACGGTCACCTTATATACTTTCCGTTCTTTATTGGTCAATTTACTATCCACCAACCACGGGTTGAGTAGTTTGAGTTCGCGATAATTGGTACCATGTTGTTTTGCAAAATCACCCCAATTGGCAACTGGTTCATTCACCTCTACAATTTTTCCTTTGGGCATTACTGGATATAAATGCTCCTTCTCAATACTATATTCGTACAAATCTGGGTGCTCCATCACTTCTTTAATAGCCGCAATCCGGAATGGATAACGCATCGTTTCGTCCGCCGCCAAATTCATCTCAAAGAAATTAGCAGCGCGTTGGGTGGCCTTATCGCCAGAGATACGCCCTGGACCAGCATTATAAGCCGCTGCTGAAAGCACCCACGAACCCAATTCTTCACGTTGGCCTTTCAAGTATTTACAAGCTGCGCGGGTAGCCTTTTCCAAATGATAGCGTTCGTCCACCTCATTGTTAATTTCTAGCCCATATTGTATGCCAGTTGCTTTCATAAATTGCCAAACACCCTTTGCTCCCGCTGGGGATATAGCATTGGACAAAATACTTTCCGCTACGGCCAAATACTTCAAATCATCAGGTACTCCTTCTGCTTTTAAAATAGGTTCAATCACCGGAAAAATAGCATTAGCGCGCTTTAATGCTAACAAAGTTGCCGAATGAGAATATACATTGCGCAATAATTCTGCGTCCAAACGCTGACGTACATCAGGGATATCCATCGGATATTTTTCTCCGCAAAACGAGAAATCCTTATCCAAATTTATCGTTCTAATGATCTGCTCTGGGGAAATACTTCCACCACCAGCCCCTTTAGGCGTACTATCGCCCCCAAAGGAGCAAAACATCATTATCGCTAACAAAGCGACTAAAGTACCATTGATGACGAGCAAATTTCTTACTGTTAGCATATTTTATTAATTAAGTAACTCATAAATGCCTGCAATCCCTTGTCCGCCGCCTACACACGCTGTTACCATACCATATTTTTGGTTACGGCGGCGCAATTCGCTGAATAATTGCACCGAAAGTTTAGCGCCTGTGCAGCCCAATGGATGCCCAAGGGCAATGGCTCCGCCATTCACGTTTACAATATCTGGATTAAGCCCTGCTTCTTTAATAACAGCCAATGCTTGTACAGCAAATGCCTCGTTGAGCTCAATCAATTCAATATCTTGCAATGTTTTACCCGCTTGCTTCAATGCTTTTGGAATAGCGGCACAAGGGCCAATACCCATGTGTATCGGTTCTACGCCGGCCACTGAACACGATACCAAACGCGCAATAGGCTGTAAACCCAATTGTTTTACCATTTCTTCAGATACCACGAGTACAAATGAAGCCCCATCAGAAGTTTGAGAAGAATTACCAGCAGTAACAGAGCCTCCTTGAGCAAAGGCCGCACGCAATTTGCTCAACCCTTCAAAACTCGTGTCAGCGCGTACACCCTCATCTGTATCAATGATGGTTTCTTTCTCTTTGCGTTTATCGTTCTCTACCCATATCTCTTTAACTTTTACAGGTACTATTTCGTCTTTGAATTTCCCTTCCTTTATGGCCGCTCCTGCGAGCGCATGCGACCGTACCGAATAAGTATCTGCCTGCTCGCGGTTAATCTCCCATTTTTTTGCTA
>JAAFHO010000280.1 GCA_013297575.1 Chitinophagales bacterium | reverse complement strand
CTTTTTGATCGACCGGAAAAGCGTATAATATATGCGTGCTCTATTGCAGTTACTCTTCCAGAACGGGGGATTCATTACCTTTGTACTTGTCGAGGCAGTCTGTTTTTACATGATTGTTAACTTTAATACAAAGCAAGGCTTGGTTTGGGATAATACTTACGGTATCATTGCAGGTAATTTGCTCGATCAGCGACGTAAGGCTGCGCGTTATAGTCAATTACCAGAAGTCGTGGATAGTTTATCTTGGGAAAATGCCGCTTTGCGGGCTGAATTACTCAATCGTAAAACTTACCAAGTAAATCTGTTTGATACCGTTTATTCGAAGCCATTGGATTCGCTCCCTAATCTTAGCAAAAAACCGCTTTTCAGTATTATACCTGCCACAGTTGTTTCCACAACTGTTGATAAAGCAAACAATTGGGTGGCTTTAAACAGAGGTTCAGAAGATGGTATTGTGCGTAATTCGGCCGTAATTTCATCTAATGGTATTGTTGGTATTGTTCGGCACGTGGACAAACATTATTGTTTAGCCATGTCTGTTTTGCATAAACAAACAAAAATTTCTGCTTTGTTGGATGGCCAGTTGGGCTCTTTGGTGTGGAATGGAGGTGATTATACCATTATGCAACTTAATGATATACCAAAAGATATAGAACCCCAAATTGGAGATACAGTACTGACTAGCGGCTTTTCCAGTATGTTCCCGAGTCGTTTTATGATTGGGGTAGTTGCGGAAAAAACACTGCCTCAAGGAAGTAACTTTTATAATATAAAAGTTAAGTTATCTCAAAATCCCGGACAAGTAGATGTTGTATATATTGTTAATAAACTTTTTGCATCGACCTTAGACAGTCTTCAATTAAAAGTAATTAATGAATAACGTTGTTCAGGCAAATCTTTGGCGTTTTATAGGGTTATATATAGCCCAAGTCTTGGTTTTTTTGCAAGTCTCAAAAGCAATAGGCCCATATTTCAATGTGTTCATATATCCACTATTTGTCTTGTTGCTACCCATTATGATTCCTACCTCTGCTGCCATTTTATTTGGTACTTTGATGGGCATTTTGGTAGATTATGCACACAATAGTCCTGGTGTTCATGCTAGTGCTTCGGCTTTTTCGGCTTTTTGCAGGCCAATTATCCTTTCCACTTTTGAGCCCAAGGGTGGTTTTTCAGGGAAAGATCCTATTCCTTCACCGCACCATATTGGTTGGCAAAGCTTTTTGCAAATAGCATCGGTCTATTTTTTTGCACATTTGTTTTGGTATTTTGCAATAAGTGAATTTACACTGGTCTATTTCGGTTCTATTTCCCTAAAAACAATGATCGCCTTATTGGCTTCAATGGCCATTACAGGTATTTATTTAAGTCTTTTCAGAACTAAATAATATGTTAGATACGTTCAAGAGGCAAAGAGATATTCAAATTGTGGTCATATTGGCCGCAGCTGTGTTGGTATTTAGGGCATTCCAATTGCAAGTATTTGATAGTTCCTACCAACGCGCTGCCGATGCAACCGCAATCCATCGAATGACCGCCTATCCATCGCGTGGCTTGGTTTTTGATCGAAACAACAAACTGATTGTAAATAATAATGCCATGTACGATCTAATGGTGACGTATAGTCAAATAGATCGCTCCATGGATACTACTCGTTTTTGCCAACTATTGGGCATTACTAAAGATGAGTTTAAGATTAATTTGAGGAAGGATTGGAGTAGCGGACGGTATTCAAAAAGTGTACCGTTTGTATTTTTGAAAAAAATACCGACACAGACTTATGCCCGATTACAAGAGAACTTATACGAATTTCCTGGTTTTTTTGTTCAAATTCGGAATATTCGCCGTTATCCGTATAGCGTAGGCGCACACCTACTTGGCTATATCAATGAAGTGGATAACCGCGATATTAACCGCGATAAGTCTTATGCTTCCGGCGATTATATCGGAGCGGCTGGTATAGAATCGGAGTATGAAACTTTTTTAAGGGGCGATAAGGGCGTTAGTTTTTTGCTGAAAGATAATCTTGGCCGAATTGTAGGGCCGTTCCAAGAAGGCAAAAGAGATACTTTTCCCAATTCGGGACACGATATGATTTCCTCTATTGATATAGATTTGCAGGCGTATGGGGAAATGTTGATGCAAAACAAAACAGGTAGTATTGTGGCGATAGAACCTAAAACAGGGGAAATATTGGCCATGTTGAGCGCGCCTACCTACGACCCAAATCTGTTAATGATGACCCAAACACGTGGTCAGATTTTTAGTCAACTGCTCAACGATCCGCTTAAACCATTTTTTGATCGCACTGTAATGGCTAAATACCCGCCAGGTTCGATCTTTAAAACAATAGTTACTATGATCGGGCTTCAAGAAGGGACACTTAACCCAGAAAGAGGCTACAGTTGTAATGGTGGTTATTTTTATGCAGGCCGCCTGTATAAATGCCACCACCATCCTGGCGTGAGTAATGTGGTAGATGGTTTGGCAAATTCTTGTAATACGTATTATTTCAGCGAATTCCGTAATATTGTCGATAAATTAGGATTTAGTAACGCTGGACAAGGGCTTGATCTGTTCGATTCGTATGCAAGCCGGATGGGATTAGGTAAAAAACTAGGAATTGATTACCCCAATGAGAATGCTGGTAATTTGCCGACATCTGCGTATTATGATCGGATTTATCCTAAAAGACTAGGCGGGTGGCGTTCACCAACTATTATGTCGATGGGCATTGGACAAGGCGAATTGCAATTGACCACGATTCAAATGGCCAATATCGCTGCACTTATTGCCAATAGAGGCAAGTGGTATATACCGCATTTAGCCAAATCCTTTAAAGATGGTACGCCCATACCTCCAGAATATTTGGTATTGAATGAAACCGGTATCTCTCCTCAAAATTGTGAAATTGTGATAGAAGGTATGGCTCAATGTGTCATCAGGGGCACTGCACGGATTGCCGCAATTCCCGATTTTCAGGTTTGTGGCAAAACAGGTACCAGCCAAAATCCGCACGGAGAAGATCACAGTGTGTTTTTCGCCTTTGCACCCAAAGATAACCCCAAAATTGCTATTGCGGTTTATGTAGAAAATGCTGGTTGGGGGGCTTCTTATGCGGCACCAATCGCTAGTTTGATGATTGAAAAATATTTGAGGGGCTATATTCTTCCGGAAAGAAAAGCCGTAGAAGACCGCATGAAAAATGCCAACCTTGTAAATAAAACACTGGCCACAGTTCCGATATCCAAATTGAAAGAAGGCCCACTTGATTCACTGCCTAAAGCAAATATGCCGCTGGATGAGAATCCAGGAAACTAAACATCAGTTCAGAATTTAGTTTTTCCTTTTATAGACATGAATAAATTAATATTGCTCCTTTTTTGTTTTTGCTTATCCTCTCTTGCTGCGCAAGATACCCTTTCTTTAGAAGGTGCTATTGCCATAGCAATAGAGCAAAATTATGGTATAAAGATTGCAAAAAACGATGCTGAAATTGCCCATTTAAATAATACGAGAGCTAATGCTGGGCTTTTGCCTTTGGTCGCTTTAAATGCAGGGGATAATATTACCGCCGTGAATTTTCAGCAAAAACTAGCAAATGGTACTGAAATACGGCGACCATTGGGTGTTTTTAATAGCTTTAATACTAATATCGCTGCAAATTGGACACTCTATGATGGCAAACGCGCTTGGATGGAAAAAGACAAATTAGCGACATTAGATGAGTTGGGAATCGTTCAACTCAAAGCGAAAATACAAGAAACCGCAATGTTGGTGGCCGTAGATTGGTTAGAAGTAGCCCGTCTTACACAAGTTTTGGCTAATACGGATGAAATTATTGGAGTACTCTCCGAAAGGCTCAAATTGGCCACAGATCGACTTAATTTTGGTTTTGGCAACAAAGTGGATGTCTTACAAGCACAAATAGACATCAATGATCGCAAAAAAGACCGAATACTTACTGAAAATGCTATTTCAGATGCAAAAATAAGTTTAAATACCAAATTGGCAAGACCCTCTGAAACACTATTTGAAACAAGTAAGGTTACAGATAAGCTACCGGATTCATTGAACACACCTCTGCTACTACAGCAAATAGAGGCAAAAAATCCTACGTTAAATGCATTGGTTCAATTAGAAACGATCAGTAAAATCAATGCCAAACAGATAAAGAGTTCTGTCTTGCCTAGAGTAGGATTGACTGGTGCTTATGCATTTCAGCGCAATGACAATACGACGGGTTTTTCGCTGTTTAGTATGCAACATGGCCCTACCATTGGGATCAATATGACCATGCCATTATATACTGGTGGTAATTTGAAACGGCAAGAGGAAGTGGCTCAAGTGGAGGTTCAAAATGCTGGCTTGCGCATAGATGCACTACAACAAAATTTGCGACAACAAGCACTCCAACTCGTTGGGCGGTCGTCATCTTTACGTCGTGCTATTGTATTGGACACGGAGTCTTTGGGGTTTTCGCGTGAGCAACAAAAAATTGCATTGGAGCGTTTTCGACTTGGTCAATCCAACGCATTGGAATTACGGGAAGCGCAATTGGCATTAGAAAACGCGCTGTTTGAAATACAACAAACTAAATTTGGCCTATTGGTTAATGACGTATTAATACAGGCACTTGTTGGCGAATAAAAAGATCTTATGCATAAAATAACGATTATTCTATTCTTTCTCTTTTGTTGTTGTGTCTTGGATGCTCAAAAACCAGTGGTACTCAAATCGGAAGGAGAAAAAGCATTTTCAGACCATCGTTGGGCTGAAGCACTGGATAAACTGACCCAATACCAACAATTAAAGCCAGGAGATTTAGCGGTCTTGTCTAAAATTGGTCAATCTGCGTACCAATTGCATTTGCCCGATCAGGCCAAACAATACTTGACTTACGTTACAATACAAGGTAAAAGCAACGATCCTTTAGATTGGTTTTATTTAGCCAGAACCCAACATGGGCTATTAGAATGGGAGCAAGCCATTGAGTCCTATAAGCAATTTTTGCGGAGAACAGGCCCTGGTTATTCATTGCGCGAAAACGCAAAAGATAATATTTTGCGCTGTGTGAGTGGCATTAAGTCTATCAATAATGACGAAATTGCATTGATAGAAAACCTTGGCAATAAAATCAATACACAGGAGGATGAATTTGCTCCATTGCCCTCTATCAATCACAATGATCGTATTTATTTTTCTTCTAATCGCTCTAGCGCAGTTGGAGGGAAAAGAAATAATGAGGGCTTTGAAGACAATAACACAGGCCATTACTGTAGTGATATGTACTTTTCTCAACGTCAAACTACAGGTTGGGATGCTCCTCAACCATTTAGTAGTTTACAGAACACCTCGCGTGACGAAGTAGCACTAGATTTTACAAGTAACGGCAAAGTGTTGCATTATTTTAGAGGATTTACGTTGTATGCGGGTGAAATATTCACCGATACCTCTGGTTTGAAAGACGAATATGTATCCGTTCCCAAGCCTTTTGAGGGCGCAATAAACGCCTTTGATGGCGATCAAGCACCTTTTTATTGCAATGATTCGGTGGTATTATTTGCCAGTAGGCGAACAGGCGGATATGGAGGTTTGGACCTGTGGGCCAGTCGTCGGTTTAACGGCATTTGGGCTACGGCGATCAATCTTGGGCCAGAAATCAATTCCAATTACGACGAAACTACGCCTTTTTTAGCACCAGATGGTATTACACTGTATTTCAGTAGCAATAAGCCGCAAGGAATAGGCGGTTTTGATATTTGGAAATCAACTTTTTTGCTTGATCTCCGGCAATGGACAACCCCTGTTACAATGGGCATCGGAATTAACTCGCCAGGAGATGACTCTTGGCTAAGGTTATCAACGGATGGAGCAACGGCTAGTTTTGCTTCCAATCGGCTAGTGGATAACTTGGGTGGATATGATTTGTATGCTGCGTACTTCAAAGAACCTGTCAATATGCCGGCTCAACGGATGGCTTTTGCTATGTTTGAACAAGTAAAAACGATTGAAAATGAAGATAAAATGCCTGAAATTAGTCTCGCGGCCCTCTATTATTCCAGTGATAGAGATGTTTTAAGCGATGATAATAATGCGATACTAAAGACCGCTATTGGGATGGCTAAAAAATTTCCAGAGGTAAAACTTATGGTTACTGTGCACAGTGATGAATCGGGGCCATTGAAATTTGATTTGTATGCCTGCATAAAAAAAGCGGAAATAGTAGGGAAATCATTAGTTATGGGCGGTGTGCAGCCCGATCGTATTTTATTAAGGAGTGCTGGGTCGGGCTTTCCTATAGCACGTAATTTTTTAAATGGTAGTATAAATACAATTGGACAAACCCTCAATAAGAGGATTGAAATAGCACCCGTAGTCATGTCGGGCAATCTTCCAATGGATTTCAAATTGGAACGCCCCGTTGTAAACGAATTGATGGCTGCCGGTGGCACCGGACGGCTGGATGAGCAATACAACGGTTTGATTTATCGCGTAGAAATGGCTGTTGCTCGACAAGTACTTACCTCCGATGCATTAGGGCTTTTTACTGATCTACTGATCGAATCCGATTATGGCGTAGGCGAATACCATTATTTGGCTGGCGCAGAACGCACTCTGGCGGCCATAGGAACGATAAAAAAAGATGTGATTGCGGCAGGATTTACTACTGCAAGTATCGTGGCATATATCAACGGCGTACGAATAAATAGAGCCGAAGCCGTAGGCTTGATCAAAAAGTATCCTGATTTAGCCGCATATATTAGGGGGTAATTCGGTATCGGACACCAAAATCTAATCCTGCCCAAGTATTTTTAATTGCTACTTTAGGATCTTGGCCTTTTGAAAATGGCAAGGCGCAATTGGGTGCTACATAGCAACTAAATTTTGACCATTGGTATTCTAAGCCCGAACTACAATAAACATTACTGCTTAGTTCTGCTTTGCGTTTAGTGGAAGGGGTTAAATAAGGTTGCTTATTCACATCAAAATCACTACTATTACATTCAAATCGGTCTAATTCTTGCTGGCTATTAATGGTCATGTTAAATCGTAGCCCCGCGCCTGAAAAAACGCGCCATTTGCCTCGAGACCAAGCGTATTCAAAACCCAAAGGAACGCTAATCAATGTCGTTTTCGATTTTGCAGCAACATTGAAATTGATGGCTCGATCCATCGGAATAAATTGGCTCGTATCCTTTTGAGTAAGTTCAACCTCTAAAAGGTATGAACCTGTATTGGTGCCAATAAAATAATTAAATTCATGGTCATGTGGGTCTT
>JAAFHO010000276.1 GCA_013297575.1 Chitinophagales bacterium | reverse complement strand
ATGGTCAAAAAGTGGTAGAAAAAATAGATAGAACATGGCTAGCGACAGATGCTTCTGGCAATATAAGTACTTGTTTGGAGCGCATTTGGATTAAAGCACCTGTAATGGACAGTGTAATTTTTCCAGTCAATAAAGATGATATTAGTGCTCCTTCCTTATCTTGTGGACAAAACCCCCAAGACTTGACGCTTACTGGCCAACCATTGCTTTATGGTGTGCCAATTAACAATGCTGGGCCTTGTAAGTTAGGATTAACTTCAACCGATCAAACTATAACTGGTTGTAGTCCAGGCAGTTATACGATACTTCGCAATTGGATTTTAGTGGATTATTGTAGTGGGCAAGTACGGCAAAGTATGCAGATCATTAAAATAACAGACCAAATAGCCCCCCAAATTCAAGCACCCGCTACCTTATCATTTAATACCGACGCGGCGGTTTGCTCCGCTACTATCCAATTGCCCAATGTAGTGACGAGTGATTTTTGTTCTGCGGTTACGGTAGTTCCCAATTGGCAATATGGCACTGGGTTTGGCCCATTTAGCGGTGTTCCAGTAGGCGATCATACGCTTACTTGGCTGGCTACGGATGCTTGCGGAAATACTAAAACCGCTACGACCATCGTACGCGTAACCGATAATATAGCCCCAAATGTGGTTTGTGTGGCCAGTTTAGTGGTATCGGTGGGGAGCAGTGGGCAAGTTTTGGTGAACGCCTCGTCTTTGAATGCGGGGAGTTGGGACAATTGCGGGCCAATATTTTTAACGGTTACCCGGAATGAGGTAAATTGGGCTAGTTTTGTCACATTAACCTGTGCTGATGAAAACAAGCCGGTGGCACTCAAACTCCGTGTGACGGATACAGGTGGCTCTTTTAATGATTGTGTAGTGACAGTGACCGCAAGGGATTTTACGAAACCAATCCTTAATTGCCCTCCAGCCGTAACGTTAACTTGCCTTCAAAATCCGACTGACCTACTCTTAACAGGCCAAGCAACGGCGACCGACAACTGTACCTTGCAATCAATCACCCACCTGGACAATGGTACACTTTCGGCTTGTAGTACTGGTATCATTACTCGTCAGTGGACTGCTACCGATCAAGCAGGCAACACACGCACATGCGACCAAACCATTACCTTGAATACAATTTCTACAATTTTAGTTACTTTTCCTTCTAATGTTACACTTTCTAGTTGTTCCAATGCTATAAATGTGTTGCCTAGCGCAACAGGAAGCCCTACTATTACAGGCACTTCATGCTACCCATTGGTACCAACATATACTGATGATATATTCAATATATCGCCACCTGCCTGTTTTACCATTTATCGGAAGTGGAAAGTGATCGATCATTGTATTTATAATCCTAATGGTGGTACACAGGGGATATGGGAATACGTTCAAGAAATACATGTTACCGATAATACAGCACCGCTGCTAACTATTCCTGATGATATTACCGTGTCATCTGACCCAATGACTTGCGGCGTGTATATAGAGTTACTGCCCGCCACGGCTACCGATTGTAGCAATAGTACTGCAATTAACTATGTAGGGCCTAACGGCCTTGGAGGCACTAATGCGTCCGGTTGGTATGCTCCGGGTACGTATAATATTGTTTTTACGGCTAGTGATGGCTGTGGCAATTATGCCCAAAAGACATTAAAAATCGTAGTAAAAGACTTACTTGCTCCCACAGCAGTTTGTATCAACGGATTGTCGGTGAATATTGGAGCAGGAGGTGCCGCGATACTATCGCCTACTCTATTCAACGGTAACTCTACCGATAATTGCAGCCCACAAGATAGTTTAACCTTTAGCATATTTCCACCATCTTTTACCTGCCAACTCGTTGGTCAACAGCAAGTTACCTTGACAGTAACAGACAAGGCTGGTAATTCTGCCCAATGCCAAACCTTTATTAATGTACAAGACAATCAAGGTTTTTGCGCCCAACGCAAAATTGATGGGTATATACGAACCCCGCTTGGATTACCTGTCTTTGGTGTAACCGTAACGGATGGTCAAGGGCATACCGTTAAAACAGACTCAACCGGTTATTATTTATTTAACCACTTATTACCCGGTAAAGACTATACCATAAAGCCAGAAAAATTAAGTAATTGGACAAATGGAATCAGCCCTTACGATTTTGTTTTGATATCGAGACATATCCTCAATTTAGAGCCAATTAATACACCTGAAAAAATCATCGCTGCCGATCCTAATATCTCGAATACCGTTAGTACTTTTGATATTGTGCAGATGCGAAAGGTGTTGCTCGGTACGCTTCCCGGCGTACCCAATGGCAAATCATGGCGTTTTATACCAAGTACGCATGTATTTGTAAATCCCGACAACCCATTTGTACCAGCATTTGACGAAGAAATTAAAATAATTAACTTAGAGTCGGATCGAACTGGTGTTAATTTTAATGCCATAAAATCAGGAGATATCAATGGCGATGTTAACCCATTAAGTATAGATTAGGAACGATAAAAGAATAAGTTAGAACTTTTATCTTCCTTAACGGATTATTCCTCAAAGACAAGTTCTACCACATCTTCTTTTTTAAGCCCTAATAGTGTGGCTGCTTTACCAAAATTAATGGCGATTTCTAACAACCCAATGCTATTGAATAGGCAGAGCGTTTCTCCCATTGGCACATCCGAGTAATTGGAAGACAAGGAAACAATAGGATCATTGCGCTTAAAATACAGTGAAAAACTCCTGTTTTTACCTACTTCTCGAAATAACTCCCGTTCAATATTTAAAACTACATTTTCAAAATGGTCGATATGAACCACGGTACCACGTATTTGATGTGCATGAATGACCGGTCGTAATAAAATGCGACGCAAAAGCATTGCTTCAAAGGCTGTGCCCAATTGTTCAAAATCGTGATTGGAAACCCACTGACCCAATGCCCAGCCAAATATATGTTTTACGGCAAAATGAGCAGGCGCATTGGCGTCGTCTAATTGCCGAATATCCGTTAATGCTATATCGCCCAAAAGTAAAGACAGTATGCCATTGTCTGGTGCAAAAAAATAATGCCCATCATGACGAACGGCTACAAACCGCGGCTGATTACTATACACACAATTAACAGCCAATAGATGTATTGTTCCATCAGGAAACTCCATCCAAGAATTTTTGAGTACTAATGCGGCCTGAACAATATCAAACGGCTCAATTTGGTGTGAAATATCTACCAATTGTACTGCGGGAGCTGCTTTCAAAATTGCACCTTTTAAAGCAGCGGCATACCAATCTTTTTCGCCAAAATCTGTGGTTAGGGTAACTATAGGCATTTTTTCTCGTTCTTTAGGAAACTTAACTTACAACTTCCTTGTTGAAGTACGTTAGATTATCTGTACTTTTGTGGGTGCAAAGATAGTTCACAAAAACAGGCTTAAGCACTTGTTTTGATTTTATTTTCAATCCAATAAAATCTTTAAAGTAATAATAAAAAAACAAATCATTCATTTTAACCCATAACGCACTTTTGAGCGAAATAATTCTAACAATTGATGGCGTTGATCCCCTCGCACTCTATGGCGAGAACAACGCTAAACTAAATCTACTCCGCAAAGGATTTCCCGATATTACAATCACTTCAAGGGGAAATAGCCTTAAAATTGCTGGCGAAAAAAAGGATACACAGGCAGCAAAGGGTGTTTTTGAACAAATGGTGCGTTACCTACGCGAACACAACGAACTCCCGGTTCAAACGGTAGAAGATATGTTGGGTGGTGAAAATCCATTCGAAGTACGTATTCCCGTAGTGGGCGATAACGGCTCTAATACCATCTTGCATGGTCGCGAAGGCCGCCCCATCAAGGCCAAAACCCGCAACCAAAAACGCTTGGTGGAATCTTGCGAGGTCAATGATATTGTTTTTGCCGTAGGGCCTGCTGGTACTGGCAAAACCTATACGGCGGTAGCAATCGCCGTGCGTGCGCTCAAAAACAAGATGGTGAAAAAAATTGTCCTCACCCGCCCAGCGGTGGAAGCAGGTGAAAAACTCGGTTTTTTGCCCGGCGACCTCAAAGAAAAAGTAGATCCTTATCTCCGTCCGCTGTACGATGCCCTCGACGATATGCTGCCGATGGACAAATTACAGTTCTTTATGGACAACCGTATTATCGAAATTGCTCCACTGGCTTTTATGCGCGGACGGACACTCGATAATGCCTATATCATTCTCGATGAAGCACAAAATGCCTCTCCTTTGCAGATCAAAATGTTCTTAACGCGTTTGGGACCTTCGGCAAAGTGCATTATCACAGGCGATTTGTCTCAGATTGATTTACCCGGTCACCAAAAATCTGGCCTGCAACAAGCCATGGATATTTTGGATGGTGTGGACGGTATTTCTATTATGACCCTTACTACCGAAGACGTGGTGCGCCACCGATTGGTAAAAGACATCATCAAGGCTTATGATAAAATTGAAAATGAAGACCGTATCAAGCGGGAACAACGAAAAAAAGAACGCGAGCGAAAGTTAAATCCCGATGCCGTAGAGGATGATGAACAAGAAGGTGAAGGATCCTAATACGGATATGCTCAATGATTATGGATCAATTTTACAAAACTGGGCCTTAGCGCACCCGCGCCCGATGCCCTGGAAAGGGATTAGTGACCCATATCGGATTTGGCTATCAGAAATTATACTGCAACAAACGCGTGTAGAACAGGGACTACCCTACTACGAACGTTTTGTGGCTGCTTATCCTACTATTTCGGATTTGGCAGCAGCGCCCTTGGATGATATTTACAAACTTTGGGAGGGTTTGGGGTATTACTCAAGGGCGCGCAATATGTACGCAGCTGCACAATCTGTGCTGCATGAACACCACGGCGTTTTTCCCAATCAATACAAAGATATTAAGGCTTTAAAAGGCGTTGGCGATTATACCGCAGCGGCTATTGCTTCGTTTGCGTATAACCTGCCTTATGCCGTGTTGGATGGCAATGTGTATCGGGTACTGTCGCGTTGGTTTGGCTTGGATACACCAATAGACAGTACTAAAGGCAAACAGGTATTTAGCCAATTGGCCGATGAACTATTGGATACCGCACAGCCTGCCCTACACAATCAAGCCATGATGGATTTCGGTGCCACTTGGTGTACGCCCAAACAACCCCATTGCGCGGATTGCCCTTTCCAGTCGCGTTGTAAGGCATTTCAGGATGATACCATGCAAAATTTGCCCGTAAAATCAAAAAAAATGGTCAAAAAAGAGCGTTTTTTCTTGTATTTGGTGCTAAAGAAAGATGGACAAACATTCCTAAAAAAACGAACTGCAAAAGATATTTGGCAAAACCTCTGGGAATTTCCTTGTATAGAACCGGATACACTTCCCACTGATTTGGATACTGCTAACGAAATTATTTTTGACCATTTCCCGAATAGGAAACCGTTAAAAACTACTCAAATTTCAAAAGTTTTCCAGCAGACATTGACGCACCGTTGGGTTTCCGCAGTATTTGTAACCGCTGATTTGGGGGAAATAGATGAATGGGTAGAAGGTTGTAGTCCTGCTGCTTGGGATGGTGATTTAGAAGGGTTTGCTGTGCCCCGAATTATTGAATGGTATTGGAAAACCCCTTAGTCTCCATGCAGCACCCGACTAAATAAATCGCCCATTGATTTTTTGCTAGACTCTAAATCATCGCGGCCTTGGTTACGCTGTTTCACATCCCATGCACCGCGTTCATTTTTGTATAAAAGGTATGAAAATACATAGTTATTATTGGTCAGGGTGTCGCCAAGTAAGCCGAAACGAAGGTCATTGACTTGTAAAGTGTCGCCATTGTAAGGCAACACGTTGTAATAACCATTGGAAAACCACAAAAGGAACTTCTTGGCACGGTCGTCGTTGGGTATATGATCGAGTAGATAATGGTTCTTGGGCAAAACCGACAAAGGCCGTACACGTGGTAGACGGTCATTAAAACCATATAAACCAAAGTAATATACAGAATCACTTTCCGCTAAAACAGTCCAAACTATATTATTAAAAATAGATGGATTGGACTGAAAACGTTGGTACGTTATATTCCGTGATAATAATTCTTGTTTAAAAGAAAGATCTACGGTTTGTTTATGCCAATAAGTATAGCCCAAATACCCACAACTCCAAATGATACCTACCCAAGTCATGGCAGCACGCCAAGTATTGTGGCGCACAAAATTGGCGGCAATAATTAAGCAAATGGCAAAAGGAACAGTATAAAGCGGATCTACCACCGAAACCGTATTCCATTGGATACGAATATCGGAAAATGGCTGCCAAATTTGAGTACCCCAATTGGTAAAACAATCCAAGATCGGGTGGGTAAATATGCTCCAAAAAAAGAGTTGTACCCATGTACGATACGGTGCTTCTACGGCAGAAAAATCGCGTTTCCAATAATCCGACCATAATTTGCGAAAAAACCATATACCTAAAGCCAAGGTAGGCAAAAAGATATACCAACTAAATCCTTCGCCTAGGGCAACTGGAATAAAATTGATGCCTGCAATGGCCACAGTAAACAACACAATCCACGAGAGCGCAAAAAAGGTTTTATATCCCTTATGTCGGTGGATACTTCGATCGTAGAACCGTTGCGCCATCCAACCCAATATCCACGGAGCTAATGCTGCGAACAAAAACGAGTGCATAAACCCGCGATGAAAAGATGTAGATGCAATTTCATCCGTAAAAAAGGTAGCAAATACATCCAAATCGGGAATTGTGCCACCTAAAGCCCCCCAAAGCATCGCCCTATTTCCTAGTTTTTTACCTGCTACCGCTTCTCCGCAGGCTGCGCCTAATACGATCTGTGTTAATGAATCCATTTTACAAATTGTGCTGTTGTGGACATACCACTTTGTGTATCAATTAATTGCAAAAAATATGTTCCCAAATCCAAGCGGGTGCAATCCAATCTATATTGGCCAGATGACGCTGGGAGGCGTTGCTCCAAAATGGATTTTCCTGCTATATCGGTTACTTTAACCAACATTGAATGTCCTTGTTCGTACTCAATATTTAGAAAATCTTGCACTGGATTGGGAGAAATCCCTAATTTGAGTGCTTCAACTGTTGAAATAGCCGTTGGATTATCTACCAAACCATCGCAGGTATTGTCAATATTGTCCAAGGTTTCGGTCGCACCCGGAAAAATAGCGGCGTTATAATCGTCGCAATCTTCGTAAGTGAAATACCCATCTCCGTCATTGTCGTTGTAAAAATAATCGCGCGCCAACACAAAAGCATCAATAGCGCATTGGCTGCCAATAGTACGACCGGGAATATCATCAAAAGGTGCGTGAATACCACCCCAA
>JAAFHO010000275.1 GCA_013297575.1 Chitinophagales bacterium | reverse complement strand
GTTTCCAATATTGCTTGTAAATGTATTATTTGCCCATACCTCACCACCACCGTTGAGTATAAAATTAGTGGCCTGAGTGAGCGTTACCGTAGGATTCCATCTAAAAAATTCATCCCCGATTCCGTCTCCATTCGCATCCAAATAATCCAGTATTCCATTGGCATTAGGATCGTTTCCATTGGTAGAGTATTGCCCATTGGGTACGAAATTTCCCGCAATGCCCGTAAAATTACCGATAATATTCCTGATTTGGATACCATTGCTGCCACCCAACATCCGCACTTCAAGCGTGGGCTGAAGCGTACTTCCATTGCAGGCAATACTCGGAAGACCCAAAATACTTACCTCTATAAATACTCCTGTATAAATACCAGCATCGGTGGCAGATACGGTGCCTCCTACGGGGCTTCCACCAGCGTCCACAGGTTGGGCAAGGGCATTCGCCGTCGAATTATGTAGCCCTAACGCAGCAATTGCTGAGGATGTTAGCGTTTGGCTGGTATTGGGTGCTAAGGAGTTGATCACCCCCATAGCCCCCATAATATCGTCGGTTACGACAATATTGGTCAAAGTTAACGTACCCGTATTCGTTACGATATACTCCAAATTAAGGTTTGGTGGCGTACTCGGCGGTACATTGATCACCACATCTAATGGGTTATCGGCATCGTTGCCATTGATTCTTTTTTCAATAGCCACAGAAGCCTGCGTAAATGCAGCAGTACCACAAATAATAAGGTACAAAAAGGTGTATAATAATTTTCTCATGAGCATGGTTTGATCTATTTTGCAATGGTACAACTAAGGAATGAAATTAAAATACCATTACCTATCTTTTCAGGATACAAAAGTTCGGCTATCTACTGGAATAATCAAGAACATTTTTCATTATTTATAGCCCATTTTTTGATAAATTTTATTTTAAATAATTGATAATGAAATGATTAAAATATTAAGTGTATTTTTGCGCGATTATTTATTTTAGATAAATTGTCTTCCGTTGTCCAAATTGGAACGATAAAACACATCCAACATGCAGAAAAACTTACTTTGGGAAGCCTTTTCCACACTCCAACGCCAGGATCTACGGGAAATGGCCAAATTTGTACGCTCGCCATTTTTTAACGGGAAACCTCAATTGATCGGGTTATTTGATTACCTGCGCGGGTGTTTGGAACAAAAAATAGTACCCGACCAAGATGCTGCCTACTTGTCCGCTTATCCTGAATCAAAAACAACCGATTTGGTGAAACTAAGGTTGGCCAATAGCGATTTGCTCGCCCTTTTGGAACATTATTGGATGTATTGTGAAAAATTTTCCGATTTTGAAAGGAATAAAATCCGCCTCGCGGGTGCGTACAGGCGAAAAGGATTAGCCAAACATTTCCAAATTACCCTAAAAGAAGCCCGAGCCAGTCGTACTGCTCATAACTGGAGGCATGCCGAATACTTCAATGACCAATATTTGTTGGAATGGGAGCAGTTTCAGTTTTTATCTGCTCAAAAGCGGTACGATACCTTTAACTTGCAGGAAATCAATGAGTTAATGGATATGACCTATTTGGCTCGTAAACTCCGATTGGTTTGTTTGGCACTTTCTCACCAAGCAGTAACGGGACAATCGTATCAATTTGGTTTGTTGGATGCTATATTGGATAGGGTAGGGGAGTCGGAGTGCGTCCATGAACCTGCTATTGGATTGTATTTTCATGCGTGTTACTTTTTGGGATATAAAGGTAGTTATGACGAAAACCATTTTTTCCAGTTTCGTGCTCAATTGACCCGTTCTTCCAGTCAATTTCCACCAGATGAACAGCGCACATTGTTCTTATTGGCGCTCAATTTTTGTATTAAAAAAAGCAATACCGCAAACTCGAAAACTACGTGGTTTCGCCAAACTTGGGAATTGTACAAAGAAGCACTCGAATACGATATTTTATTGGAAAATGGCCAAATTTCTCGTTTTTCCTTTAATAATATTGCCAGTGTAGCCGTGCATTTGGGCGAAGTGGACTGGGCGGAGCAATTTATCGAAAAACACTTACCACAGGTGGAACGTAAATTTCGTGCCGCTGCCAGCAGCCTAAATTTTGCTCGGATTGCCTACGCACGTAAGCAATTTGATGCGGCGTTGGCCCATCTTCAATCGGCAGATTACCGCGACCTCATCAGCGGTATGAGCGCCCGTATTATCCAACTAAAAATCTATTATGAAATGGATGCTTTTGAGTTATTGGACAGCCATTTGGATAGTATAAAAACGTACCTTCACCGACAACGTGCTACTGGTTATCACCGCGATACTTATATGGAAATCGTAAAAACCACCAAAGCATTAATGCGGTGTAATTTTAATGATATCAATGCTTTAAGAGAACTACACCATGTGGTTGCAACCCATCCAACGCTTTTGGAAAAAGAATGGTTTTTGGGGCAAATAAGTCCTATGCCCCCTGAAATTACTCCCCCTTCACCACTTTAGCCGTCTTCGCCAATCCATTATCGCCCACAAAACGCAGCAGATAAACCCCATTATTAAAACGAGAAAGATCAAGTTGTACCATGTTTTGGTCGTTTTTTATGCGTGTAAATAGTATTGTTTTGCCCAATAGATCAGTTACGCTGACGTAGCCGTTTTGAAGCCCCGACCATTGGAAATGTCCTGTTGTTGGGTTGGGATATGGGCTGGATTTGAGGAAATCCGTATTATGGTCATTGGTGCTACTTGGTGGGCAAAAGTTCATTGTCCAATTCACGTCGTTCCAAGTATTCCAGTATGAGTTTGGTATTGTTCCACCGGGTATCCGCCACATAGACGATTCTGCCCCTGATGTTTCAAAAAAACTATTGATCTGCGTAGCATTGATATCCCCATCTTCATAGGCCACAATATGGTGAATGGGTTTAGTTGCACCCAGTTCCACATATTCCTGATTGCCTACACCGATCCAATACTCGAGGTTGCTTACATAAGATGGCCCCCATTGTTCCACATAAGTTTGTGGCATAAACCCATCCACATGCGGATCTATAAGGTTAATTTTAAAATTATGGTCTTTAGGATTGCCCCAAGTGGTACAATATAATTTAAAAGTGGAGTCTGCTATTTGGCTGGTGATGACTTCTTGTTTTTTAGCGGCAAATGCCGTAAAAAGGCTAGTTAACGGCGCACTTAGCCCATCAAACTCCGTTTCTATGTCCACAACATAACCCGTGTAACCTGTTTGAGCGGCCATTTTTAACGCATTGGCTTGGGTGGATGGATTATTGACATAATTATAACTCCACGCCCAAGGCTCGATACCGCGTGCTTTATACGCCACAGGAATGGAAATATCGTTGATTTCTGGCCAAATAGTGGGATTAGGCGTACCATCAGCCACTTTGATATAAATCCTTTTTATGCCTAAAGCGGCAAGCGTATCGGCAATTTGCGCGTGTGTTTGGAAACCGGTAATATCAATATACCAAAGCCATGCTCCTAGTTTATTACAATCTGATTGCTGTTGAGCCGCAAGAAAAAGGCTCAAAAATGAGCAAAATAGCGTGAGTATCGTTCTTTTCATCTTACAAAGGTATTAATGTTTAAGAATTTATTGATTATCCATAGATTTTTTAAATTTCAATAGATGGAATTTTATTCAAAAAAAAAGGTTTTCATCTTCACTAACCCTAAACAATAGTTACTTTTGCGCCGTTTAAGAATAACTAAATTACGAAGTTGTACCTGATCAAATAATTATGCCACTATTTCCCCATTACGATGTTTTTCAACGTCGTCATATCGGCCCTAGTCCAGAAGAGACGGCGGCCATGCTTAAAGCGCTCAATGTCAATTCTTTAGATGAACTTATAGCGCAAACCGTTCCAGACAGCATCAGAATGAAACGGGAATTAGACTTGCCAGCACCACTTAATGAACAAGAATACCTACGAGAACTGAAAACCATTGCTGTTAAAAACAAGGTATTTCGTTCCTATATTGGAATGGGCTACCACGGCACTATAACACCCAATGTAATCCTTCGGAATGTATTTCAAAACCCCGGTTGGTACACGCAATACACGCCTTACCAAGCAGAAATTGCGCAAGGTCGATTGGAAAGCCTGCTTAATTTCCAAACAATGGTGTGCGACTTAACTGGCCTTCCCATTGCTAATGCCAGCCTTTTGGACGAAGCTACCGCCGCTGCCGAAGCGATGCACATGTTTTACGCAGAGAAAAACAAACGTGCAAAAGCAGGAGAAGAGGCCAATATTTATTTTGTTTCGGATAAAGTGTTGCCTCAAACCATTGATGTGCTTCGGACACGCGCCGTTCCTCAAAATATCGAATTGGTGATTGGCGACCCCGGTAGTTTTGAGTTTTCTTCAAAAACCTTTGGTGCTATGCTTCAATACCCAGCCTGCACAGGTTCGGTAGATGATAATCGCGCTTTTGTGGAAAAAGCAAAGGCTTTAGGCGCATTTGTTTGTGTTGCTGCCGATTTATTGAGTTTGGCTTTGTTAAAGCCACCAGGAGATTGGGGCGCTGATGTCGTAGTTGGCAATACCCAACGTTTTGGCGTACCTATGGGGTATGGCGGGCCGCATGCTGCGTATTTCTCTTGTTCAGAAGATTTTAAACGTCAAATTCCCGGGCGAATTATCGGTATGTCGGTTGACGTAGCAGGTAACCCTGCCTTGCGCATGGCTTTGCAAACCCGCGAGCAACATATACGTCGCGAAAAAGCGACCTCTAATATCTGCACAGCACAGGCATTATTGGCTAATATTGCGGCAATGTATGCAGTTTATCATGGGCCAGACGGGATCAAAGCAATTGCGAACCGTACGCAACAGATAGCAATGGCCTTGAGTAATGCTTTGGCTTTAGTAGGATATAAAAATAGCAATACGCATTTCTTTGATACGCTGCGTTTTGAGTTGACCGATGCGCAAATCAAAAGTATTCGTACCAAGGCAGAAGCAAAAGGTATTAATTATTTTTACGATAAAAATGCTATTCAAATCACGATTGATGAAACGGTAATGGATGAGGATTTGATCGATATTTTGGCTACTTTTGGGGCAAATACGCTCAATTTGACCGTGGTAGATCATGTAGCACAACCATCGGGATTGGAACGCGAAACACCTTATCTCACACATCCGGTTTTTAATTCTTATCATACAGAAAGTGAGATGATGCGCTATATTAAAAGGTTGGAAAACCGTGATTTATCGTTGATGCACTCCATGATTTCTCTGGGATCATGCACGATGAAACTTAATGCTGCTACCGAAATGATTCCGGTGTCGTGGGAATTATGGTCGAGTATTCACCCTTTTGCGCCTAAGGACCAAACAGAAGGTTATGCGCAGATTATCAACGAGTTAGAGCAATATCTTTGTGAAATTACGGGCTTTACAGCCTGTTCTTTGCAGCCTAATTCTGGAGCGCAGGGCGAATATGCAGGTCTTATGGCCATTCGTGCTTACCACCTTGATCGTGGTGATACACACCGTAATGTAGCTATTATCCCTTCGTCGGCCCACGGTACCAATCCTGCGAGTGCAGTGATGGCTGGTATGGAGGTTGTGGTAGTGGCTTGTGACGAACGCGGTAATATCGACCTCGACGATCTTAAAGCAAAAACCATACAGCACTCTGCTAATTTGTCTTGCTTAATGGTAACTTATCCGTCCACGCATGGCGTATTTGAGACGGCTATTTCCGAAATTTGTGCTTTGATACACGAGCACGGTGGTCGTGTATATATGGATGGTGCGAATATGAATGCGCAGGTAGGATTGACCAGTCCAGCGTTGATTGGCGCAGATGTATGCCATTTGAACCTCCATAAAACATTCGCTATTCCACATGGCGGCGGCGGCCCAGGCATGGGGCCAATTTGCTGTAATGATAGCCTTGCGCCCTATTTATCCAAACACGTAATGGTAGAAATGGGGGGGGCTAAAGGAGGTACGGCGATTAGTGCTGCACCTTGGGGTAGTGCTAGTATTTTGTTGATTTCTTATGCTTATATCCGTATGTTGGGTTCAAAAGGCGTAACCGATGCCACCAAATATGCTATTTTGAATGCCAATTATATCAAATATCGACTAGAAGAGGCTTACGACATACTATACACAGGTGAAAAAGGACGCTCCGCCCACGAATTAATTATTGATTTACGTCCTTTCAAATCTTTAGTCAGTGCCGAAGACTTGGCAAAGCGTTTGATCGATTATGGTTTCCATGCGCCTACGCTATCTTTCCCGGTGGCGGGTACTATTATGATTGAACCAACCGAAAGCGAAAGTAAAGCAGAACTAGACCGCTTCTGCGATGCATTATTGTCGATCAGAAAGGAAATAGACGAAATTGCTGCTGGCGATTATACTGAGGATAATAATGTATTACACAATGCGCCGCACACCATGGCAATCATCACTGCCGATGCTTGGGAACGCCCATATTCGCGTTCTAAAGCCGCTTGGCCATTGCCTTATTTACACCAAGGTTATAAGTTTTGGGCTACGGTGGGTCGTATTGACCAAGCCTTCGGAGATCGGAATTTGGTATGCACTTGTCCGCCTATCGAATCTTATGCTAAGGCTTAAGATTACTCAATTTAACTCATTTTTAAAGGCAAAATTGCCTTCTACAATATTCAATACCAATAATTAAGATATAGCATCAATATGAATTTCGATTTAATTGTTATCGGTAGCGGCCCAGGAGGATATGTGGCTGCCATTCGCGCCTCCCAATTGGGTTTAAACACTGCCGTGATTGAACGCGAAAGTTTGGGTGGTATTTGCCTCAACTGGGGTTGTATCCCCACCAAAGCACTACTCAAAAGTGCACAAGTGTTTGAATACCTTTCACATGCAGCCGATTATGGTATCAAAGTAGAAGGTAAACCAACTGCTGATTTTGGTGCTGTAGTGAAGCGAAGTCGCGACGTTGCCGATGGCATGAGCAAAGGGGTGCAGTTTTTGATGAAGAAAAATAAAATTACGGTCATCAATGGAAATGGAAAATTGGTGAGTGGCCCCAAAGTGGCGGTGACTGATGCCGATGGTAAGGTGACTGAATATACAGCAAAGAGCATTATCGTAGCCACAGGTGGACGTGCTAAGCAATTACCCAATTTGCCGATTGACGGCGAAAAAATTATTGAATACCGCAAAGCAATGACATTGGCTAAGCAACCTAAACGTTTGGTGGTGATTGGTGCGGGTGCAATTGGGGTGGAATTTGGCTATTTTTACCATACCATGGGTACCGAGGTTTCTATCGTGGAATTTATGGAGCAAGGCTTAGTACCACGCGAAGATGCCGATATTTCGAAGGAATTGGCC
>JAAFHO010000274.1 GCA_013297575.1 Chitinophagales bacterium | reverse complement strand
CAGCAGAGATCAATTTGTATGGTGTGTTCAATGGCTCTAAACCAAGGATATGGCGGCTGATCAAGATCAAGTCCCATGTATTTACACCGTTCAATGGATCTAATTCCAATGTTGGTGTTACTGTTGCATTAGCAGCGATTGGCAATGCATTAGAGAACATATAGTTACCACTTACATTGGAGAATACTTCTTTAAATATTGGGGTGCCATTGCTAGAACCATCCAACTCAACATTAGCATCTTCAACACCTTGTGATGCATCGGTTTTCAAAGCACCTGCAATGATTGCTGGGCTACCGACACAAACACCTGCATTATCCTGAATCAATACATAAGTTTCGCAGTAGTCTGCGTTACCTGCAAGGTCAAGACCCCACAATTCTACCAATTGAGTGCCCAAATCAGCGCAGGTAAATGACACACCTGTTTGTGGACTGCCATCTGCATTTTTAGGGAAACCTGTTGTTGCACCTTGGCCATCGGCAACGCCTTTGCGACGGATACCAGTTTTGATCTTAGTAGATGGTGTGCAGTTATCTTCTGTGTATTGTAAGAAATCATTTGCCCACAATTGAACCATACCACCAGCAACATTCATCAAGTTGATAGAAAGACCGTTGATACAAACAACTGTTGGTTTTTTGCAATCTTTTACTACGATATTGTATTCGCAAACCGTTTCGTTACCACAACCATCTTCTACGAACCACTTAATTTTGTGTGTTCCGTAAGGCAATTGTGGTACTGCGCCCGATGCTGGGATATTTGCTTGATTGAACCAACGTACACGTGCTTTACGGCTGTTGCCGCTGGCAGCGTCAAGTTGAATACCCCAGCCCCATTTGCGCTCATTAAATACCGGACGGAAATCGAACTGCCAAGGTGTGCCACCTGCAAAGTTAGTATTGTTGATATTGTTGTAATTGATATTATTGAAACCGGGAGGATTCACGCTATTAATTACAGACTCCATAGAACCGTTACCGTCAAGATCAAGGAACAATAAGTAACGGAACGAAAGGTTTGCACCAGAGCAAGCGTCTGTTCCTGTTATTTCGATATTCGCTTCACCTTCGCAAAGATCATGGCTACCTACCGTAGCATCCCAATACTGCATAGCATTGTAGAACTGAGGATCATTGGTGCTAAAGTCGCAGAAATCAACTGGAGATGCTGGACATTGAACAACTGGATCTTGCGTATCAAACACCTTGATAATTTGCTTGTAAGTATAACTATTAGCATCCTGTCTCCAGAAGGTGCAATAATTCGTAGCCGTTGGATCAGTTGGGTTAATCTTTACTGATGTTGGCACCCATCCATTAACAGTAGTACCGCATGGCGACACTGTTACGCCTGGCAAGTTGGTTGGATGGTTCGTTGTATTATTTGGATTTGGGTTTGGCACATAAACATTGAGCACGCTATTTAGCGGCAGATTTGCATCATATTTACACCAGTTAATCACGTGCCAAGTACGCTCGATTTTGAAACAAGCATCTGGAATTACCGTAAAGAATTCGTCGGTGTAAGAAGTTGCAAGTAGTTCGCAATCTTCGCCATAGTATTCAGGTGCACCATAAACGCCGGTACCATCGCAGGTAGAAACCAAACGATCAGCAGGGAATTTCACCCAGTAATTTTGGTTTTCTGTGACAACAATACGTTGTGAGCATTGACCCGAATTGCCCGAAGCATCCACTACTGCCCAGCGGCGTGTGATAGTGCCTTTGTTGCAAAGTGAGTCAAATTGAGTCAACACTACTGTATTAGTAATCGTCGGATTAGAGCAGTTATCAAACTTCGTAGGCTGACCATAAGCCCACAAAGATGGGTCAAATGCTTCGCAAGAAACAGTTACATTTGCAGGCGCAGTACAAGTTGGTTTAATTTTATCTTCCACCAATACCGTTACCATACAATCATTGAAATGACCTTCAAACGAAGTAGTCGAAACAGAACCATTACCTGGATCCACATCATACACACGCAAAACAACTTGTACCGTATTATTTATATCGGAGCAGCAGAATTTCACCTCTTCGAAGAACGAACCATTGGATTGGCAAGAACTACTATTCATCCTACGCGCTTTAAAATAAACTTGTTCGCTACAATTATCATAAGAACCATTATCCAAAGACTCCGCAAGCACCTCAATACTGCCATTAAGACCTAAAGAAACTTGAGTCACTTGGTCACAAACCGGAACTGGAAGCGTTTCGTCTTCCACTTTTAGTGTAAATGAACAAGTCCTCGTGTTACCACAATCATCCTCAGCGCGATATACAACACTGTGCGTACCCAAAGGCAAACAAGAAGTGTAGCCAAAGTCGGCCAAAGTATCAGGAATCCAAAGATTATTGCCTGAGAAGGTCGTCAAAATACCTGATACGTCATAAGTACCGACAACGGCATTGGTGAATTGGTCTCTTGCTGTAATCTGAGCAGCAATGTTATTAATACGAGAGCAATTATCACTCATAATTACACTTGGCAGATCTACTATCGCGCAACAACCGTTGGTATTAGTTGAAACTGTCAAGTTATCAGGACATACATAAGTTGGACCTGCTTCGTCCACGACTTTAATCACTTGGATAAAGTATTGCGGATTAGTAGCCGGAGGCGTTGCAGATGTTGGTGTACACCAATCATAAGCCGTCCAAGTACGTAAAATTTTATGCGTACCGTCGCATACTGGAAGCAATTCGTCCACAAAAGCCGTTTGCAATTCGCAGTAATTGGCATTGGGCGAAATAGTATAAGTACGTACACCTGAAGGATACGTAAATGTGATAAATGGCGCACCAGTTGTTGCTGGTGTTGTACCTCCAGTTGATGAGCAACTGATCTCTTTATCCGTTGGGAATTTTACTTCGCCGATACGAGCACCAATAATATTAATCGTTTGAACACAAGTAGCCGTATTGCCGCTAGCATCCGATACCAACCAAGAACGTGTCACTCTTCCTGTAATATTAGGTGCAGTTGGAGATGCTGGACAGTCTAAATCCGTCCAAACATCGTTGAAAGAACGTGTTACATTACCAGTACAATTGTCCACTGCCGTTGGGAATGCAATACCGATGCCGAGTGTACCAGCAAGGAAACTTGGCTCAAGATTCGTTTCGGCACAAGAAACATTAAAGTCTTGGCAGGTGATTGTTGGTGCTAATTTATCTTCTACTTTAATTAAGCCCCAACAAGTGTTACCGCTTACTAAATGCTTCACTGTCGCTTTTAATGTTTGGCCAATATTCGCACCAGTTACGGTACTTCCATAATTGGGCAGACCACTAACACCTGTAATTTTTACTTCATAATCGTCAAAACAACCATAAGAGCCTTCTAAAATCATATCGGGATCAACAAGCGTTGAACAATCTTCATCCAGAGAGACTTGAACAAGATCGTTACAAACGATGGCAGATGGTGTAGCAATCACTTGAACAAGTTTAGTAACCGTTTGAATACAACCAGGGTCGTTTGCACCATTTGCTTTGGGGCCACCACCATCTACGGAATAAATAATAACATAATTGCCAACACCTGCTCCTGGATTAAATACCGTTGCAGGAACACCATTAACTGTAAAACCTTGTGAAATGATATTTGCGTCGCCTGGTGTACCTGTTAGGGGGACGGCATCGGAATACAAGCAGAATGGGCCACTCAAATCAGAAGTAATAACGGCGTTAGGATATTGGCAAGAGTTGCCGATACTCAAAGTGACCGCACCGTTGCTGACTGAAATATTGTATCCAATCGCATCTACGTGTATACCATTGAGGAAATAATCGCCGCTACCAACTGGAATTTCAGTAAATGTACTGCCAATAGCGATTGGGGTTGGTGCCGACGGGGGAGGTGTACTAGTCGCAGAGAACAAACCTGTAACGGCGGTTACAGTCCATGTAAATCCTGAAATGGATTCAATTTTAATACGTTCGCCAAACTGACCATTTTCAGTTGTGGTAGCGTTGTTTTTGCAAACACATGGATCAACAATCAAAATTTTAGGCGTACAACGAGGGAACGGATTGATCGTAACTTGTGCATTACAAGTACCTACATTGCCACATTGGTCGCGCACCGATACAACAAAAGTGCGGGTCTTTCCTTCATCCAAACAGGTATAAGTTGCACTATTTGGCAATACCGTTAATGAGGCTGTTGATGTACAGTTATCCGTTGCTGTGAACGTGATATTTGCTTGTGTTATGCTAATAGAACCAGTTATAGGCAAAGTCAATGTTAAAGGTTGACAATTTACAACTGGTGGTGTAATATCTTGAATAGTAATTACTTGTGTATTTACGCCTGTATTTCCACATGCGTCTGTTGCGCGCCAAGTACGCGTAATGGTGCGGTTGAATGGACAAGTGGGTGAAGGTGGTGACGTTATCTCAGTAAAAGTAACCGGCAAACCTACGGGAGGCTGCGGCGGGAATGTTTGACCTTGATTGACTTGACCTGGCGTGGCTGGATTAGCCGCCGATGGGCCATTCCAAGTAAAGGCTGCATAGGTTGCACCATTACCAGACAAGCGTAAGGATTGACCAAGTGGCTCATTACCGGCTTCTGCAACACCAATATCAGTGGACAACAAACCATTGGCTGCGCCACCTACTGCGGTAAATGCACCTTCATAACTTAGGAACTGAATGACAGTGCCGCCATTGACGAGTGCGATGCCATCAGGGGCACCATTTTGTACTGTATTATCGGGATAGGCGAATGAAATTGTACCAAAACCATTGCTTTGATTCGGAATTACGCCCGTCAAGTTTACACTGTTGTATGTTCCGCCGCCAGCACCATTATAGAGTACCAATGACCAGCCAGATAGATTTACGCCTGCGCGGCCAGCAATCTCTACAAATTCGCCCATATCAAGACCTACGTTATCATAGTGGATTTCGTTGATCCATACTGCACCCGTTACAATACCTGCTGGGTCGCAAGCATCTGTTGCAATGACGGTTGGAGCCGTTGGTACAATATCGTTACAAGAAAGCGTAATATTTGCGGGAGCAGGTGTCAATACTGGAGGAGTAGCGTCGCTGAGGTTGATCACTTGTGTATGCGTCCGTGAATTGCCGCATGCGTCAGTAACCGTCCATGTACGGGTTACAACCAAAGAACCTGGGCATTGACCCGGTACAGAAGTCTGATTAAACGTAGCAGGGATAGACGCTGGTAAAGTTGTAATCGTCTGACCTGGATTTAAAGTACCCGGAGAGTCGTCGGAAGTAAGTGACCAAGTAAAACTAGCAGCTGTATTACCTGAACCCGTTAAGTGAAGGGAACCACCAATTGGATCATTACCTAATTCAGCAACTCCGATGTCTGTCGAGAAGCTCATATTCGCCGGGCCATTAGTCGCTTGGAATACACCTTCATAACTGATAAATTGTAATACCATATTATCAGAAATACGGCGCAATGCAATACCATCAGGTGAGCCATTTTGGATACCATTGGAAGGGTATGACAATGAAACAGCACCAAAACCGTTGCCTTCATCATCAATTGTACCCGTTAAGGCATCTGTATCATATACAACACCACCATTGCCATTGTATAAAATAATTTCGTAGTTAGCAAGATTAAGACCCGCTGTACCTGCTACTTCTACAAATTCTCCGACATCCACAAGTGCATTATCATAGTGGAACTCATTGATCCAAATCACAGCGGGAATGGAACCACCTACACAGTTATCGGTACCAGTCAATTGAGCTGGCAAAGGTAAGTTGTCCGTACAAGTCATATCCATGCTAGCTGGTAGCGGCGACTCGTTGAATGTGGGTGCGGTTTGGTCGTTAACAGTAATCACTTGAATACAGTTCGTTGCATTCAAACAAATATCCGTTGCTGTATAAGAACGGTTGATCGTGTAGCGATTAGGGCAAGTTTGGCCTGTAATAGCATCCGAAGTGGTAATTGTTACAGCACCTCCACAATTATCAGTGCTTACTATTGCACCAGTATTGGGTGCAGGAACAGCAGTAGCACAAGAAACAGTAACGCCATTAGGGCAAGTTACGGTTGGTGGTGTTTGGTCGTTGATAGAGATAAGTTGTGCGCAAGTTGCGGAATTACCTGCTGCGTCAGTTGCTCTATAAGTACGGGTAACTAAGTAACGATTGGCGCAGGTTTGATTACTGATCGCGTCTCCAACAAAAGTAACCGTTGGGGCTGGTGGAATACAGTCATCCGTAGCCGTACCTGTAAATGGTAATGAAGGCGGTAAAGCACTGCTGGCACAAGATAACGTAAGTCCCGCTGGACAAGTAATTGTTGGTGGGTTAGTATCTGGTATTAATAAAACGCTAATATTATTATTGGTAAATGTACATGCAGTAGGTGTAGTGCCATCCGTTACTGAAAGCGCATAAGTACCCGCCACTAAACCAGAGAACGTACCCGTTGCATTGGTGACATTATAACTACTTGGCCCAGTCAAATTATAAGAATAGGGGCCTGTTCCTCCAGTGGCTACAGCCTGTACCATACCAAAAAACACACAAAATTGATTAGTGGCAGATACTGCAACATTAAAATTGGCACATGGATTACATGCTGCTAGCGTATAACTCCTTGTAGCACTACAAGGACCCGAAGTTACTGTTACAGTATAAGTGCCAGCCGACAGGTTTGCAATAAAACTTGTTGTTTCATTGTTCGACCATAAATAGTTATAACCTTGTGTGCTTCCTGTTCCAGCAACTTGGATAAAACCACCCGTAGGAGAAGCACAAGTAGGATCCTGAACAAGAATATCAACTATACCAAAATTGGCACATGGATCGCCGCAACCCGTTGGTGCATTTATCGTAAAGGATTGTGTTACAGAACAGTTCGCAGCATCACTTAACACCACAGTATAATTGCCGGCAGAAAGACCCGCAATATCTTGCGTTGTCGCGCTGTTGCTCCATCCATATATATAAGGTGCAATACCACCCGTTGGTGTAATATCAATAGCCCCTGAATTGGGTGCAGCACAAGTGGGTTGAGTCACCAAAGGATTGGATATAGCCAAACCAGTAGAAACCTGCACTACCGCCGAACCCGTCAGTCCTGTACCCGCGCAACCTTTAGCATCGGTTACTGAAACCAACGTGTAAGTTTTAGAAGTAGTAATGACTTGTGAAATAGGCGTATTCGAAACGTAATTTGTTACTGTAAAATTGGTTGCCCCATCTGAAAGCACTAAAGTATAAGGACTTGTACCTCCAGTAATAGCCACCGCAACTGGTACGGATGAAATATTTACAGATCCACAAAATATACCCGAACCTGAAATTGCCGCAGAGGAAGGCGGCGTGAATGCGGTTGTTGTACCGTTGATAA
>JAAFHO010000273.1 GCA_013297575.1 Chitinophagales bacterium | reverse complement strand
GCCAATATGGCAACGATTGTTTCCGGCACTGCGATGTATTGGACATGACTTTTGCCTGTATAGCAGCCACCGATGCCTTACTCAATACCCTTGATTGGGTAGCCGCGCAACCCGACCGTATAGGTATCGTTATTGCTTCTGATATTGCAAAGTACGAATTAGAGTCCTCTGGTGAATATACACAAGGCGCAGGAGCGGTAGCGCTTTTGGTCAAAAGTAACCCTCGTTTGCTCAAAATTAAATCGGTTGTAGGCATTGCTACTGAAAGTGTACACGATTTTTATAAACCTCGTCGGGAAAAATTCACAGAAACACCTGTATTTGATGGCCAATACTCGAACCAATGTTACCAAGACCGAATGACCGAAGCCTTACAACATTTTAGGATACAGGCAGAACATTCAAAGCTGATGAAACCCGGCCAATACCCAGCAATCAGCGAGCGTTGGGCACGAATGATCTTCCACTTACCTTATGCGTTCCACGCAAAGCGTATGTTTACCGAACCATTTATCGCCGAACGCAAAGCAAAAGGCGCATGGGAAGGCGATGTGAAAAAACATGGCTTTAAAGAACCACTCCGCTCTGATTTTGAAGACCAAAAGTCATACTCAAAAGCACAGGCAGGTTTTGTTAAAACGGTGAGTGAATCAACACTTTACAAGCAATTTGTAGCCCAAAAACTCGAAAAGGCGCAACGCGCCAGCAGCGAAATGGGTAATTTATACACAGCATCTGTTTTTCTAGCACTGATGAGTACTTTGGAAAGCGACCTTAAAGAAAATAACGAACTTACCGGAAAACGCTTTGGATTTGTGGCTTATGGCTCTGGCTCGAAAGCAAAAGTTTTTGAAGCCACAGTAGCACCTGAATGGCGCACTGTTACGGCACATTTTCAAGTGTTTAAAAAAATTGACGACCGAAAAGCCATTTCTTACCAAATGTACCAAGCCCTACATACAGGCGCGCAATCGGACGCACAGGCACCCGTACAAGGCCGCTGGGGACTTACAGGTGTTGGGACGGAAGGAGTGACACTTGGCGCACGTTATTACGGAATGATTTAATCATTTGTAGTTCCTGATCCGCCATTTGCCCCTACCTTTGCCTCACATGCCATTCATCCAGCAACTGATCCACCACCTGATTGCGTTCAGGAATACTATTCGTACCAATCGGTACTTGGATATTGGTTTGAAAACTGGAGTTGCCCTTTTGTTGGTGTTCGTATTATATTATGATCTGAGCAGCAATAACCATCTTGGGCAAGTTTGGTTAGCATTTTTACAAGAATTACGAGGCGCAAACTTAGGTTTATTATTGCTTGCTGTTGTTTTGATGCCCTTCAATTGGTTTGCCGAAATGGAGAAGTGGCGGCAATTTGTACAACGTTACGAGTATATGTCACGATGGCGTGCACTCATGGCAGTTTTCACCGGCGTAACCTTTTCGCTTTTTACCCCCAATCGAGTAGGGGAATACGGTGGACGTATGCTGTATGTGCATCCCCGCAATCAATGGCGGGCTGTAGTAGCCAATGTAGTCGGCAATTTTTGCCAATTTATGGTCTTGTTAGGGACAGGACTGTTGGGTACTATTTATATTGTAGGGCATTTCGACATCATAGACCAGCGGTTGTCCACACTTCTTATCATCGTTGGATCGGCTGCGCTCCCCTTTATGTTTTGGGTGTATTACCATTTTGAACTTGTTATTGATTTCGTAAAACAAGTTAAAATAATAAAACCGTTTTTGCCATTATTGAGGCAATTGAACCTTGGTGTGATCAGGCAATTTACGAAAGCAGAACGAACCTCTATCCTCTTTTGGGCTTTACTGCGCTTTTTTATATATGCCACTCAGTATTTTCTTTTACTGCGTTTTTTTGGCATAAAAACTAGTATCATAGGTGGTTATGCAGGTATATCAGCACTTTTTTTACTGCAGACTAGCATACCTTTGCCGCCACTGGCGGGTTTGGTAGCGCGTGGTAATTTAGCCGTTTTACTTTGGGCGCAGTTTGGAGCCAATGAAGTAGCCGCTTTAGCAGCCACCTTTACTTTGTGGGTAATAAACTTGGTCATACCCGCGTTAATCGGGACTTTCTCGTTTTTTCACGTCAATATTTCCAAATCACTTGGATATGAAACTGATACCATTATTGAACACCCTGAAAATCTTAATTTGCCTGTCCATACTGTCCCTGTCTCCTTACCGGACGACAGCGCAGGATAAGGTTTATACCTCGGAAACGGTGCCTTTTAAGCACGGTGAAGAGCTGACGTACAAGATTTTTTACAACTGGAATTTTGTATGGATGCCAGCCGGAGAGGTCACTTTTAAGGTTTGGGACGAAGGCACACAATTCCACTATCAGGCTTTTGGCAAAACCTATTCTTCTTATGAATGGTTTTTTGCGGTGGACGACCGCTACGAGTCTTGGGTAGAAAAATCTACTTGTTTACCCAATTACTCCGAACGCAGTGTGAGTGAGGGTAAATATAAGATTTTTGAAAAAATTGCTTTTAATCAGAGTACTAAAAAAATGTCTGTTTGGCGCGCACCTAAACGCGGTGGAACAGAAACAAAAACAGAACACGAGGTAAAGGCTAAAGTACACGATGTGCTTTCTACCATGTTCTGGTTGCGTACCATTGACTTTGTGTCCAAAGGCGCGGGCAGTTCTGAAAGTTTCTCCATTTTTATGGATCAAGAAGAATTTCCTTTAAAAATGCGTTATTTGGGCAAAAATGCTAGTAAAAGCATTCATGGAATGGGAAAATACAAAACCCTAAAATTCCAACCGGATGTCATTGCGGGTACTGTTTTTAAAGAGGGTGACCAAATGACGGTCTGGGTGGGCGATGATGAGAACCGAATCCCTGTGATGATAGAATCCCCTGTTTCGGTGGGTTCGGTGAAAGTCGTACTCAAATCGTACAAAGGGCTTAAATATGATTTTACAGCGAAGGTTGGAAAGTAAGGAATGAAATTTAAATAAAATAACATGCATATAAACCCCTTTTTAAGGGCACTTTACCATTTTTTTAGGATACTGGCTTATATAGGCACTCGTATTTATTTCCGTCGGTTGGCAGTATTGGGCAAAGAAAACCTAGCGCATGTGGATGGGCCGGTAATTATTGTGGCCAATCACCCTTCTACACTTATGGATGTGTTGTTGCCTGGTGCTTATATTCCTAGGGTCATGTTTTTTTTGGCGAATTACGGATTATTCAAAAACCCTGTGAGTGGTTGGATACTGAGCCGATTGTATTGTATTCCAGTCAAGCGAAAGGAAGATGTTGAAGAAGGCGAACAGCGCGATAACGACAATGCTTTTGAAATGTCATTTGAACACCTGACCAAAGGCGGCGCGCTCTTTATTGCCCCGGAAGGCGTAAGTTATATGAACCGATATGTACGACCACTCAAAACAGGAACAGCCAGGATTGCGCTGGGTGCAGAAGCCAGAAATATAGGGAATTTAGGCTTAAAGATATTACCTGTTGGAATGTCGTACAATACGCCCAATTTGTTCCGTAGTAATGCTGTGATGCGTTTTGGCGCGCCGATTCAAGTTACAGATTGGTTACCTGCTTGGCGCGAAAATGGCCCATCTACAGTGGATCAACTCACCGAATATATCGAAAACCAATTAAAAACCCTAAGTATCCATACTCGCGACGACGAAGGCGAGATTTTCATCACTCGTTTGGAAAACATGCGCCATACGACATATCCACTCCCTTTGGCCGCCGAATACGAACGGACACAAGAACGGATACAAAAAGACTTAAATAACAGTAGTTTACGGGAAAAAACAGGGCAATATTTTGAGGCACTTCAAGCCAAAAACATCAATGATAGTGTAGTGGCGGGGCAATTTACGGTAGGACAAGGATTGGTTTTGCTTTTGGGTTGGCCGTTGTTGTTGCCTGCATTTTTATTTTGGACACTACCTTGTTATTTGCCTTATTTATTGAATAAAAAACTCAATTTGTATATCGGTTATTCATCCACTGTAAAAGTAGTTACGGGGCTTTTCTTTATGATGCCTTTAATGCTGTGGATCGTTTGGCATTTTGGGCAGCCATTTTTTTCGTCCTTTTGGCATTATCCTGCGGCCTTAACTGGCTTTTTATTATTGGGGCTTTTTGCGGAATATTACCTAGATAGCTGGCATGCAATGCTAGACTGGCGAAAACGGGCATCGCTACCAACAACTGATTTATTGGATGTACAAAAAGTGCGGGCAACGATCATTACTTAATTCAACTGATACATTCTGTAAGCCGCCCAAAAATGTGCCACCGACCCGCCTAACACAAACAAATGCCAAATCGTATGGGCATATTTTTGGGTTTCCCACCGATAGAAAAAAACGCCCGTTGTATAACTCAACCCGCCTATTAATATCCATTGGAATACTTCAAAGTGCATTTTTGCCATAAAAGGATATACTAAAAAAACGGCCGACCACCCAAGGAAAATATAAACAAATAAGGATGCTTTATGGTATTTACCCGTAAAAAATAGTTTTAAAATAGCACCTGCAAGAATCATTGCCCACTGACAACTCAGAAAAACAGTGGACATAGGCGCGTCCACATAACGCTGTACAAAAGGCATATAACTCCCACCTATTAGGAAAAAAATAGCGACATGATCGCAAATATGAAACCATCTTTTTGCAGGTTGGGTCTGTATGCCGTGGTACAAAGTGGAACATACATACACCGACAACAGGCCAAATCCGAAGAGTAATGTGGCAAAATACGCACCATATTGCCCCGAACTACTTGCTTTTTCGAGTAAATAAGGTATAGCGACCAAAGTGAATACAATACCAATTCCATGCGTAAAGGTATTGGCATATTCCTCTTCGAGGGTTTGTTGGCGTAATTTCATAGTTGTAATGGAATAAATAAGGCCTAATATCCTGTAAAAAAAAATAGGCCTGCCTAACTTACGTCGGGCAGCGCCTCATATCAATCTTCCTACCGTGTTTTATTCTTGAAACAACTTTATAAAAAAGAGTTGTTATTTTTTCAGATGCAAAGATAAGCAGTTAGGATAATGTCATGCAAGTTTTTTAACAAAACATTATAAAATACTTACAAAGGCAAAGGTAAAATACTTTTCATTATTTTTAAAAGGAAAAAATAAATTTTAAGAAAAAAATAAAAAAGCCGCCGAACTTACGTCGGGCGGCCCATGAAAAATCAATCTTCCTACCGTAATTTATTTAAATTCTTCTTTTTTATCGAAGAATATTATCTTTAAACGATTTTGATTTATTTCAGTTTGTGCAAAGTTAAGGGAAAAAGCCATTCCTTGGTGACAAATTAACGCTATTTTTTTGTTAATGTTTTTTAAACAAGATAAGTTATTGTCTCATTGTTCTTGTTCCTAAAACACATAACGCAAACAAACCAAGGAATTACATTCTTTAGAAATCAAACTTAATACCTTGCGCCAATGGCACCGTTTCCGAGTAATTGATCGTATTGGTTTGGCGACGCATATACGCTTTCCAAGAATCGGAACCAGATTCGCGACCACCACCTGTTTCTTTTTCGCCTCCAAAAGCACCTCCAATTTCAGCACCAGATGTGCCGATATTAACATTAGCAATACCACAATCCGAGCCTGCGGTAGAAAGGAACAGCTCTGCTTCGCGCAAATTGGTAGTCATAATCGCTGATGACAAGCCCTGTGGTACACCATTTTGCATGGCAATGGCCTCTGCTAAGGTATCGTATTTGAGCAAATATAAAATGGGCGCAAAGGTCTCGTGCTGCACTATTGGCCATTCGTTTTGCGCTTCCACCACGCATGGTTTTACATAACAACCGCTTTCGTAGCCCGCGCCTTCTAGTACGCCACCATCTACGACCATATTACCACCGGCTGCCTTAACGGCTTCAATGGCTTGCAGGTAATTTTCTACTGCGCCTTTATCAATCAGTGGCCCTACGTGGTTGTTTGGATCTAATGGATCGCCAATACGCAATTGCTTATAAGCACTCGCCAAGGCATTTTTCACTTCGTTGTACATACTGGAATGTACGATCAAACGGCGTGTAGAAGTACAACGCTGACCAGCAGTACCCACTGCGCCAAATACAGCACCAGTAAGTACAATTTTCATATCGGCAGATGGCGCGATGATGATCGCATTATTGCCACCTAATTCAAGTAATGACCGACCGAGGCGTTCTGCTACGGTTTTACCCACTATTTTGCCCATACGCGTACTACCTGTAGCACTCACCAACGGAATACGGGTATCTTTGCTCATCATTTCGCCTACTTTATAGTCGCCATTGATGATTGACGAAATGCCTTCCGGTAAATTATTCGCTTTTAATACTTTTTGGAACAACAACTGACACGCAACTGCACAAAGTGGCGTTTTTTCTGATGCTTTCCAAACACAAACATCGCCACATACCCATGCGATACAGGCATTCCAAGACCAAACGGCCACAGGGAAATTGAAGGCAGAAATAATACCAACAATACCAATTGGATGCCATTGTTCGTACATGCGGTGCGCCGGGCGCTCGGAGTGCATGGTAAGGCCATATAATTGGCGGGAAAGCCCCACTGCAAAATCGCAGATGTCGATCATTTCCTGTACTTCACCAAAGCCTTCTTGCAGGCTTTTGCCCATTTCGTAACTCACCAACCGACCTAGTGGGTCTTTGTATTGGCGCAGTACATCACCGTATTGGCGCACAATTTCGCCGCGTTTCGGAGCGGGCATTTCTCGCCACACTTTGAAGGCATCTTGTGCACAAGCGATAACTTGTTCGTATTGGTCGCGGGTGGTAGTGGTGACTGCACCGATGCGTTCGCCATCAACAGGCGAAAAACTTTGAATAGATCGAGCACTGCCCGTGAGGCTGTTTTGGCCCGTCCATGTACCTGCATTTTGGCTTTTTAAGCCCAATTTGCGGAGAAACTCTTTTGGTTGCACTATAAAAATTAAGTTAGGTTGCAAAATAAAGAATGAAATTTAAATTTCATTCCTAGGGCACAAAGGTATGACAAATAAATTTAGCAAGATGGAAGATTGTCCGAATCGCGTTAGATCCAAATGAGGATCGTCCGATCATCGCTGCAAGACAACAGCCCATCATCTGTCCAACGCAAGCGATTCACGGAATTGAGGTGTCCGTGATCGCGAAAGGTTTCCAGTACTTTGAGGAGACTCAGGTCATTTGCGCGCCAAATTTTGATAGACTTATCGCGGCTTGCACTTGCCAAAAATTGACCATCCGGCGATAGTGCAAGGTGGTTGATGGTGTATAAATGTGCCGGTTGGCTACTGGTATTGGTATTAAAATTGACCCATGATTTTAGCAG